>CAXUNA010000329.1:0-5009 GCA_964252095.1 uncultured Jatrophihabitans sp.
GTCGTCGTCGCCGTGATCGGCGTGGAGAGCGCGACGGTCACCCGCTCTCCCGGCGTGAACCCGACGCCGGTGGCGTCGAGCGTCGCGCCCGGTGCCACCGCGGCCGGCGTCACCGCGACCGCCTGCTGCGCGGGGTCGGACACCGTGATCGTCACGGCGGCGGTGGTGCTGGACGCGCCGTCGCTGACCGTGACGTGCGCCGTGTACGCGCCGGGCGCCGTCCAGGTGTGCCGACCGGTGACGGTCGAGACGCCGTTCTTCGTGGTGACGGTGGCGTCGGCCGTAGCCGACTCGTCGCCCCACTGCACCCGCGCCGTGCGGGTGACACCGGGAGTGCCGCCCTTCGACGTCGCCAGGGTCACCGCCGTGCTGACGCCGGTGGTGGCCCTCACCGTGGCACTCGGCGTCACCTTCAGCGCCGGCGCCGGCGTGCCGTCGTCGGCGATCGAGAACAGGTGCACCCGCAGGTCACCCGCGTCGCCGGGTTGGTCCGGCATCGTGACGCCCGTGAGCGTCTTGCCGGCCGGCAGCGTGATCGCCGGAGGCGCGAACAGATAGGGCTTCGCGCCGTCCTTCGCCCCGTGGTTCAACCGGTAGGCGGTGGCCGCGACCGCCGTGAACCCGTCGGGCACGGGAACGCCGCCGCCACCGAGCGTCCAGTCGGGGAAGTCCATCGGGACGTCCTGGCTGGAACCGTCACTGAACTCCAACGTGGCGGTCGTGGTGTTCGGGCCCTGGGTGCCGGCCCCGATGAACGAGATCCGCTTAGCGTCGGCCGGCAGCGTGACCGGGACGGTCTGGCCGTTGCCCGCCGCGTTGTCCGGGCTGCCCGCGGCGACGGCGGGGAGCACGAAGTGCAGCGCCCGGCCGCCGGACGTGCTGCCCGGGACGGTGATCGTCGTGCCCTGCGGGGCTCCGGCCGCCGCGAGGGCCTGCCGCGAGTACGAGTACCCCACGCCGTCGCAGTCGATGGCCGTGCCGTCGTCGGCGATGCAGGTGCTGTCGAAGCCCGCGACGATGCCGCTGGTCGCGGCCACCGCCACCGTGACGCCGACCTCGGCGGTGGCGGAGTCCGTGCCGTCGCCGACCGTCACCGCCACCCGGTAGTACCCGGGCTCGGCGTACGTGTGCGTGCCGGACACCGAGTAGGCGTCGAGCTGACCCGGGCGGAGCACCCCGGCCGACGTCGTGCCGTCACCCCAGTCGACGGTCGCCGTGTACTTCGACGCGGACGATCCCTTGGCGCCGAGGAAGGTCGCGAGCGTCGCCGTGACCGGCGATCCCGCGCGGCCGGCCAACGCCTGGGCGGTCGGCGTGACGGTGAGCGGCGTGGCCTTGACCGAGTCCGGTGAGGCGAGCAGTTCGATCTCCGACAGCGACGCCGTGCCCGCCGCCGTCGCCACCAGGCGGTACATCCGGTACGCGCCCGGGTGAGCCACGGTGAACGGTCGCGTCTGGTTGCGCCACGGGAACGTCTGCGCACTGCGGCTGTCGACGGTCGTCCACGTCCGGCCGTCGTTGGAGGCCTCGAGGCTCCAACCGGTGGGATCTCCCTTGCCGGTGCCCGAGGTCAGCGTGTACATCCCGACCTTCTGCGCCTTGCCGTTCGTGGTCCAGGTCAGCGCGGGAACCCCACCCTTGAACGTCGTCTGCGTCGCCTGGTTGTCATCGGTGAGCGCGGTGACGTCCTGACCGTTGGCCGCCGTGAGCGTCCCGACCCCGGCGCTCGTGGCGTCCTGGTCCGGGTGCGGGGCGGTCGTGCCCGTGGTGGGCGAGGCCGGCACGTCGTTCGTCCCGGTGCCCCAGGTCGACGGCTTCGGTCCCATGGTGAAGGCCAGCGACGCGTTGCCGGCGAGGTCCTGGGTCGTGACCGAGGTCGAGGAGTGGGCCTTGCCGTTCACGTTCAGGGACTGCACGTACACGTTCGAGGCGTTGTCGTTCTTCGCCGAGATCGTGAGGTCGCCGTTGCTGCGGTGGATCGTGGCACTGGGGAACAGCGGGCTGCCGATCACCCAGTTCGGCGAACCGGACTGCAGCGGGTAGATCCCGAGCGAGGACAGGATGTACCACGACGACATCTCGCCGTTGTCCTCGTCGCCGGTGTAGCCCTGGCCGATCTCGCTGCCGACGTACAGGCGTTGCAGGATCTCGCGGACCGTGGCCTGCGTCTTGTAGGGCTGCTGCGTGTAGTCGTACATGTACGGGATGTGGTGCGAGGGCTGGTTGCTGTGGCCGTACTGGCCCATCCGCACCGCGCGCGCCTCGACCATCTCGTGGATGACCCCGCCGTAACCACCGGGCTTGTTCGCGAGTTCCGGGGTCGAGAAGAACTGGTCGAGCTTGCTCGCGAGCGCCGCCCGGCCGCCGTAGAGATCGGCGAGTCCCTGGCCGTCCTGCGGGGCGTGGAACGCGAAGTTCCAGCCGTCGGTCTCGGTGTAGACGCCGCCCCACGACTCGGGGTCGTAGTCGGCCGCGGCCTGGTTCCACGAGCCGTCGGCGTCACGGCCCTGGAAGAACCCGATCGACGGGTCGAACAGGTTGACGTACTGGCCGGACCGGTCGGCGAGGTAGGCCGCGTCGTCCTTCAGCTCCTGCTTGCGCGCCGCCGGGGTGCGCGGGTCGTCGATCAGCGCCGACGCCATCTGCGCGAGACCGGCGTCGTTGATGTCGCCCTCGAGGGCCCACGACACCGACTCGGACGTCGAGGTGTCCGTGTACTTCTGGAAGATCGACGTGGTGAGGCCCTTGCGGCCGACACCGCTCTGGGTCGGCATCGTCGTGGCGTTCTTCATCGCCGCGTCGAAGGTCGTGAGCGGGTCCTTCAGCGGCACACCTCGCAGGTACGCCCCGGCGAAGGCGACGTCGCTGCTGGTGCCGGTCATGAGGTCCGCGTACCCCGGCGAGGACCAGCGGGCGACCCAGCCGCCGTCGCGGTACTGCTGGGTGAAGCCGTCGACGAGGTCGGCGGCGACCTCCGGGTAGAGCAGTGAGTACGCGGGCCACACCGTGCGGTAGGTGTCCCAGAATCCGTTGTTGACATAGACCTTCCCGCTCTTCACGACCGCACTGGTCGCGGTGTCGGAGGCGGTCCCCGAGCTCGGCAGGGTCGGGCTCGCGTAGTGGTACGAGGGCGCCGTGGCCGTGCCGGTGTTCTCGAACTGCGAGTTCGGGTACAGGTTCAGCCGGTAGAGGCTGCCGTACAGCGTCCGGAGCTGGTCGTCCGTGGCGCCGCCGACCGTCACGACGCCGAGCCGCGACTGCCAGGCCGCCGTCGCGGCCGAGTGGACGTCGTCGAAGCTCCGGCCGGTCAACTCGAGGTCGGCGTTGTGCTGCGCCTGGGTCAGGCCGATGAACGAGGTGGCGAGCCGCAGCTCGACCGTCTTCGTCCCGAACGTTGCATAGTGCGCTTCGGCGTTGCCGCCCGGAGCGATGCCCGTGGCGGTCGGCTTGGTCGAGAAGGCGCCGGTGAAGAACATCCGGGAGCGGCCGACCGAGAGGCCACTGCCGTTGTCGACCCAGCCGGAGACGGTGCCGGTCGCGGTGTCGACGGTGAACTTGCCGTTCTGGTCGACCGTGTCGAACACCAGCGAACCGCTCTTGGCCGGGAAGGTGAAGCGCATGACCGCGCCGTGGTCGGCGGGCGTGATCTCGGTGGTGAGACCGGAGGTGGTCGTGACGCTGTAGTAGTCGGGGCGGGCGATCTCGTCGTCGTGGCTGAACTTCAGTGCGCGGCCGGTGGGGCTCCCCGTCGGTTTCGCCGAGGCGGACGGCATGACCGAGAGCTGGTTGCGGTCACCCATCCATGGGCTCGGTTCGTGCGAGACGGAGAACCCCTGCAGCGTCGGGTTGTTCCGCGCGTCGTTGCCCTGTTGGTAGTAGTACTCCCAGCTGTTCGACGACGCGTCGGTGACCGGGGTGAGGAACGTGAACCCGTTCGGCACCGCGCTGATCGGGAGGTTGTTGCCGCGGGAGAACGAGCCGGACGCGTTCGTGCCGCGGCGGGTGTCGACCACGTTGGTCAGCGTCGAGGTGTCGAGGGTCGGCGGGGCGGGGTCGATCGCGACGTCGTCGACCCAGCCGCTGAACGCCGTGCCGGCCTTGCCCTGCGGGTCGTCGTACGCCAGCAGCACCCGGTCGATGGTCTTGCCGAGCGCGACGGCCGCGAGGTCGGTCGACTCCCGGTTCCACTGGTCGACGTAGAGGATCTTGCCGTCACCCTGCTTGCTCGCCGTGAGCCCGACGCCGTGCTGGTCGACCGGGTTCAGCTGCGAGAGGTACGTGCCGTCGGTGAAGTGCAGGTCGATCGCGGCGTAGGTCGAGGGGTACGTGGGGTTCTTGCCCGTGTCAGCCGGGATGATCGTGTAGCGCAGCTGGGTGTGCGCGCCGACCACGACGGCGAGGCCGTCCTGGACCACGTTGGTCTCGTACACGCGCCCACTCGCCGTCTGGCGCCCGGCGTACCCGTACGCGTGCAGACCGGTGAACCCGGCGTTCTGCTTGATGTTCAGGCCGTCGGCCGGGCCGTCGCCGGTGGCGGTGGTCATCGGCGGGGTGACGGCCGCGGGAGTGGCGCCGTCGAGGTCGAGGTCCGCCAGCTGCAGCACCGTGCCGGCGTGCGGAGCGGTGATCGCGAGCCGGTACCAGCGGAAGCTCGCGGGCTTCGCCACCGTGAACGCGGTCTTCTTCCCCCGCGTGGCGAAGACCTGGGCGCTGCGGGTGTCGAGCGTGGTGAAGGACGTGCCGTCGGTCGAACCCTGGAGCGTCCAGGCCGCCGGGTCGCGGTCGGGGGCGTCCGCGGCCGGGGTCAGCGCGTAGCCGGTGACGGCCGTGGCCTTCGCGAGCTGGTACGTGATGGTCGCCGCGGGCACGAGCGCCTGCCAGCGGGTGGCGGGGTCGGCGTCGGTGAGCGCGGTCGGCGCACTGCCGGCGCCGTTGCTCGACGACGCCGTGACCGCGGTGTCGGGCGTGACGACGCTGGTGGCCGCGGGATCGGCCGGCCCGCTGATGCC
>CAXUNA010000330.1:0-2957 GCA_964252095.1 uncultured Jatrophihabitans sp.
GTCACCGACCAGCGTCGCCGTCGCCCCGGCGCCGACGAGCGCGGCGAGGTCCGCCCACGCCGCGGGGTCGGAGGCGTCGGCGATCGCGGTGAACGGCGAGACGTCGGGCTGGTAGCGCGCGGCCCGACCGTGGCGCTCCGCGAGCGGGGCGTGGGTGCCGGTCAGCGCACCCCACGCCGGGTTGGCGAGGTCCAGCGCCGCCGTGTCGACGACGGTCACGAGACGTCGGCGGCGCGACGGACCGCGGGAACCGGGATGCCGAGGTGCTCGCGCAGCGTGCGGCCGGTGTACGCCGTGCGGAACCGGCCGCGCTCGCGCAGCACGGGCACGACCTGGTCGACGAAGTCGTCGAGCCCCGCGGGGTTGATGTGCGGCGTGAGCACGAAACCGTCGGCGGCGTCGGCATCGAGGAAGCGGATCATCTCGTCGGCGATCTGCTCGGCGGTCCCGACGAACGACTGGTGCGACGACATCTCGGCGGCCGTGCCACGGAGGCTGAGCCCCTCACGGGCGGCGAGGTCGCGCCACGTCGCCGCGGTGGCCGCCCGGTCCAGCCGCTTGGTCGCCGCGGTGCCCTCGGACACCTCACCCTCGGTCCTCGGGTCGAAGCTCGGGAGCGGGCCGTCGGGGTCGTGGTCGGACAGATCGGTGTTCCAGACCTGCTCGGCGAAGGCCACGGCCGTGGCCGGCGAGACCTGCTGCAACCGGATGTCCCGCGCGTGTTCGGCGGCGTCCTCCGCGGTGGCGCCGAGCACCCACGACACCGCGGGCATCACGGTGATCGCGCCGTCGGGCCGCCCGGAACGCCGCGCCCGCTCGCGGATGTCGGCGACGAACTCCTGACCCGCCTGCAGGTGGCTGTGCCGGGTGAAGATGACGTCGGCGGTGGCGGCGGCGAAGTCGCGGCCCTCGCCGGAGTCACCCGCCTGGATGATCACCGGGTGCCCCTGCGGGCTGCGCGGCACGTTGGCGTGGCCGCGCACGTCGAACTGCGGGCCGTGGTGCACGACCTCGTGCGGGACCGGGTCGCCCTCGGGCCACGAGTCCCAGAACTGCCGGGCGACCTCGGTGAACTCCGCCGCACGCGTGTAACGGTGGGCGTGCTCGAGGTATCCACCCCGGCGGAAGTTGGCGCCGGTGAAGGCGTCGGACGACGTGACGATGTTCCACCCGGCGCGGCCGCCCGACAGGTGGTCGAGCGTGGCGAACCGCCGGGCGAGCTCGTACGGCTCGTTGAAGGTCGTGTTCACGGTGGCGGCGAGCCCGAGCCGTTCGGTCACGGCGGCGAGCGCCGACAGCACCGCGATCGACTCCGGCCGCCCGACGACGTCGAGGTCGTGGATGCGGCCCTTCAGCTCCCGCAACCGCAGCCCCTCGGCCAGGAAGAAGAAGTCGAAGGTGCCGCGCTCGGCGGTGCGGGCCATGTGCTCGAACGACGCGAAGTCGGTCTGCGAGCCGGCCGCGGGGTCCGACCACACGGTGGTGTGGTTCACGCCCTGCAGGAACGCTGCCAGGTGCAACTGACGTGGCGCACTCATGCGACGACCTCGAATCGGTTGAGCGGACGGGGGAGTTCCAGCCGGTCGCGCAACGTGGCGTCGAACGCGTGCTGCCGCGGTTCGCGGCGGCCCGCGGCGGCGATGCCGGTCAGCACCGCGCTGACGGCGTCGGTGTCGGCGGCGGTGTGGCCGGAGAGCTCGATGCCGTCGACGTCCCATCCGACGGCGTCGCGCACGAGCTGGGCGACGCCGCGGCCGTGCGGACCCGCGAACACGAGCACGCGTCGGCCCGAGGTCTTCGCGCGCACGGCGGCCACCGTGCGGGCGAGCGCGTCGTCGTCGGGCCCGGTGCCGTCGACCACGACGACGTCGGCCTGCTCGGCCACGAGCGGCCAGCGGGGGTCGTCGTCCATGGCACCGGTGGGCACCCGCACGACCACCACCGGCTGGCCCTGCGGGGTGCGCGGGACGATCGACGGTCCCTTGACGCTGAACGTCGCGTCGGTGCCGCGCACGACGGCGTCGACGTAGTGCAGCCGGTCGGCGTCGATGTACCGGCTGGTGACGCGGTCGCGGATCACGGCGTCGTCCTGCCAGCTGTCCCAGAGCGCGCGCACGGCGCGGACGACGTCGAGGGCCTCGGTCCAGGCCGCGGTGGCGGCGGGCGCGGGGCGCCGGCCGACGACCTGCGCCGACTCCTCCTCGAGTGCGACGTCGACCACCCACGCCGCGCGGCCGCGGCTGACCAGGTCCAGCGTCTGAGTGGCGGTGGCGACGTGGAACGGCTCGGTGTGGGTGGTGGTCACGGTCGGGGCGAGACCGGTGTCACGGGTCTGCGGCCCGAGGAACGACGCCGTGGCCAGCGCGTCGAGACGCGGGCCGTCGCCGGAGAAGCGGTCGTCCAGGGTGACGAGGTCGACGCCGGCCCGGTCGGCGTGCTCGACGAGCAGGCGGGTCTCGGCGACGGAACGGGGGTCGAGCCGCAGGCTGACCAACAGGCTCATCGCGTCACCGCCTGGCGGGTCGACGACGCGGCGCGCACCGTGTCGCCCCACGCGTCGAGCCACGGCTGGTACGAGGCCGGGTCCTCCCACGTGCTGTCGAGCAGGTACAGCCCGCGGCTCGGTACGCTGGCGCCGAGCTCGGTGAGCACGGGGACGAGCGCGTACTCCGGGGCGAGGCTGTGGGTCGGGCCGCCGCCGAGCATCAGCGGCACGGCGGTGACGCCCCGCCACGCGCCGGCGGCCACCTGGTCGAGGAAGCACTTAAGCACGCCGGTGATCGAGCCCTTGTACGTGGGGCTCGCCACCACGACGAGGTCGCTCCCGGCCACGGTGGCGACCGCGGCCTTCACGCCGTCGTCGCCCCAGCCGAGCAGGCTCGGGCCCAGGGTGACGACGTCGACGACGTGGTCGGGCTCGCGGCCCGGGGGGGCCCCGGCCCGGGGGGGGGGGGCGG
>CAXUNA010000330.1:2967-4985 GCA_964252095.1 uncultured Jatrophihabitans sp.
CGCGGGTTTGGGGTTGCCGACGACGACGGTGACGCTCAACGGAGCTCCCTCGGCCCGCACGGCGGCGGGCGTGGTGGACGGCGGTGGGGCGCAGGCAGAACGCGGCGCGCGCGGCACCGATTCCGTCCCGGGCCGCAGAACTCAGGCCGAGGGTGTGGGACGGGGTGCGGGGGCGACCGACGGGGTCACGGTCGACACGAGGACGACCAGACACGGCACAGGTCGATGTGCTGGCGGCTCACCAGCGACACGCCGTTGTCTCCCATGTACGTCAAGGTAGTCGGGTACGTCAGGTGCCCGCAAACAGCGGGTTTGACGTCACAGTCGCCGCGTGCCTACCGTGGTCGGCGGACGCGTTGAGGGACGCGCCGCGCAGGCACCGCAGCACCACCCGGTCAGATCCACCCGTGTCGCCGTACCGCACTGCAGTTGCAGCATGCAACGGTCGGCCCACCACGTCACCGAAGGCCTGTGATGACCCTCGCTCCCTCCGACGCCGCCGCGCCGGACACCGCCGACTCCGTGACCCCCGACCACCCGTCGGCCCACGCCGAGCCGCCCCGCATCGTCAACGCCCCGCGCCCGGGACGCTGGATCGCCGCCGTCGTGGTCGCGGTGCTCGTGGCGATGGCCGGGCACGCGGTGGTCACCAACGACAACCTGCACTGGGACCTCGTATGGCTGTTCCTGCCGACCCACCACGTGGTGTCCGGGCTGTACCTGACGCTCTGGCTGACCGCGGTCGTCACCGTGCTCGGCCTGGTCCTCGGTGCGGTGCTCGCGGTGATGCGGCTCTCGGAAAACCCGGTCCTGCAGGCCGTGAGCTGGACGTACGTCTGGCTGTTCCGGTCGGTGCCGCTGCTGGTCCAGCTGCTGTTCTGGTTCTCGATCGGCGCGCTGTACCCACGGCTGTCGATCGGGATCCCGTTCGGCCCGGAGTTCGCCTCGGCCGACGCCCGGCAGCTCATCAGCCCGGTGGTCGCGGCGATCATCGGGCTGACGTTGCACGAGGCGGCGTTCGGTGCGGAGATCATCCGCGGTGGCATCGCCTCGGTCGACGCCGGACAGGTCGAGGCGGCGAAGTCGCTCGGGCTGTCGAAAGGCCGCACGTATCGGAGGATCCTGCTCCCGCAGGCGATGCGTGCCATCGTCCCCGCCGCGGGGAACCTGCTCATCGGCACGCTCAAGGGCACCGCGGTGGTCAGCGTGATCGCGGTGAGCGACCTGCTGCTCTCGGTGCAACTGATCTACAACCGCATCTACCAGATCATCCCGCTGCTGCTGGTCGCGACGATCTGGTACGTCATCGTCACCTCGGTGCTCTCGGTGGGCCAGTACTACGTGGAACGCCGGTTCGCACGGGGTTCCCGGCAGCTGCCGCCGACGCCGCGGCAGCGGCTGCTCGCCGCGTACGCCCAGTGGCGCGTCACCCGGTCGGAGCGGGCGGCATGACCGGCACCGTGAGCGTGCGGGGCGTCCGCAAGGCGTTCGCCGGCACCGTCGTCCTCGACGGCGTGGACCTCGAGGTGCCCGAGGGCAGCGTGACGGTCGTGATCGGCCCGTCCGGATCCGGCAAGTCGACCCTGCTGCGGTGCCTCAACGCGCTCGAGCGGGTCGACGCCGGCGAGGTCGTGGTCGACGGCGAGCTGATCGGCTACCGCCGGGACGAACGCCGCAACCGGCTGGTCGCGCTGTCGGCCCGCAGGGTCGAGGCGCAGCGCCGGCACATCGGGTTCGTCTTCCAGCAGTTCAACCTGTTCCCGCACCTCACCGCGCGGGCCAACGTCCTCGAGGCGCCGCTGGCACACCGGCTCGGGCGGCGCGAGGACCTGGTCATGCGCGCCGACGACCTGCTCGCCTCGGTCGGACTCGCCGGCCGGGAGGGCGCCTACCCGCGCCAGCTCTCCGGCGGCCAGCAGCAGCGGGTGGCGATCGCCCGGGCGCTCGCTACCGACCCCACCGTCGTGCTCTTCGACGAGCCCACCTCGGCGCTCGACCCCGAGCGGGTGGCCGAGGTG
>CAXUNA010000331.1:0-4984 GCA_964252095.1 uncultured Jatrophihabitans sp.
CGGCTGAGCGTCGTCGGCCGGGCCCGCGGCGCGTCGTGACGCCGCGGCCGGGTGTCTGGTGCAACACTCTGCGCTCCGGCCGACCGGAGCGTGACGGACATCGTGGTGCCGCGACGTTGCGGCTTTCCGCGGTTTTCCGGGGCGATCCGCCCGAATCCTCCGGGTGATCGTGTTCGGGCGGCGTTCGGGACGCGGGTGTCCACCGGGGACCTGGCTCGTGCACAGCCAACTCACGTGTGAGAGCGGTTCCCTGCTGGGCATACACCGGCTGGGCGCGGAGTTGAACACATTCAGCTCGGCCAGAACCATCTGAACCCTGACGACGAATCCACTGCACCAGACCTCCCCGACAGGACATGCCATGACTGCCACGCTCACCCGTCCCGACTCCGACTCCCAGTCCGTCGTCGCCTCGCTGACGGCCCGGCTCGACACGCTGCGCGCCGACCGCGACTCCGCCCTGCGCGAGACGATGCTGTCCAACTCCGGCGACGCCGCCGACCGCGCCACCAACGTCGACGCCGCGGTGCGGCTCGCGGTCCTCGAGGACCGCATCGCCGAGGTCGAGGGCGAGCTGTACCGCGTCTCGCGCGGCGACGCCCCGGCTCCCACCGGTGCCGGCGTCCGCGTCGGCTCCACCGTGACCGTCGACTTCGGTGACGGCCCGGAGCTCTACGCCGTCAACTCGGTCGACCTCGCGCCCGCCGGCGCCGAGGTGGTCACCCCCGGCAGCCCGCTCGGCCGCGCGCTCATCGGTGCCGTCGCGGGTGACCGCGTCGAGTTCCGCATCGCCGGTGGCCGCACCTCGACCGTCGAGGTCGTCGCGGTCGCCTGACCGGTACGACCTGCACCACCAGCACGACTTGCACGACCAGCACCGCGAGTGGCGATCTCCACCCGTGAGTGGCGGACTCTGACCCGCCACTCGCCACCGGAGGTCGCCACTCGTCTGTCTGCCGGTCGCGATCCCCGCGCACATGTGTCGTGAGATCGCGCGGTCCGGCGACCGGGCGCGATCCCCGCGCACATGTGTCGTGAGATCGCGCGGTCCGGCGACGGGGCGCGATCCCCGCGCACATGTGTCGTGAGATCGCGCGGACTCAGACCGGCGCGGGGTGCCGGTCGTGGGAGCGGCTGAACCGCATCTGGTCGGTGACCGGCCCACGACGCAGCAGCCGCACGTCGCGCAGGTAGTTCTGGTGCAGCCGCCACGGCGTGCCCGGTCCCTGCTTCGGCAGCACCTGCACACTGCGCAGGACGTAACCCGACTGCAGGTCGATGATCGGGTCCAGCCCGGAGGTGTCGCCGAGCGCCGAGGCGTCCGGGACGGCGGTGTCGACGTCGTGCTCGGCCATGTACCGCAGCAGCCGGCAGACGTACCGCGCGACCAGGTCGGCCTTGAGCGTCCACGACGCGTTCGTGTAGCCGATCGTCATCGCGAGGTTGGGGACGCCGGACAGCATCATCCCCTTGTAGGCGACGGTCTCGGCGAGGTCGACCGGCCGGCCGTCGACGGTGAACGCGAGACCACCGAGCGCCTGCAGGTTGAGCCCGGTCGCCGTGACGACGATGTCCGCCTCGAGGGTGTCACCCGACCCGAGTTCGATGCCGGTGGGTGTGAACCGCGTGACGGTGTCGGTGACGATCGACGCGTCGCCGCTCGAGATCGCGGCGAACAGGTCGCCGTCCGGGACGACGCAGAGCCGCTGGTCCCACGGTTGGTAGGTCGGCGCGAGGTGGGTGTCGACGTCGAAGCCCGCGGGCAGCGCGCGCACCGCCCCGCTGCGCAGCAGCTTCTTCATCAGCTCGGGACGCCTGCGGGCGAGCTGGTAGGTGAGAGTCATGAACCCGACGTTCTTGGCCCGGATCGCGGCGTAGACCGCTCGCGCCGGCAACACCTTGGAGAGCCGCCCGTGCAGCGCGTCGGTCGAGGGCAGCGCCGAGATGTAGGTGGGGGAGCGCTGCAGCATGGTCACGTGGGCGGCGTCCGCCGCCATCGACGGCACGAGGGTGACGGCCGTCGCGCCGCTGCCGATCACCACGACCCGCTTGCCGGTCCAGTCGAGGTCGGTCGGCCAGTGCTGCGGGTGCACCAGCGTGCCCCCGAAGTCGCCGAGGCCGGGGAACGACGGCGTGTAACCCTCGTCGTAGCGGTAGTACCCCGAGCAGCCGAAGAGGAACGAGCAGGTGAAGACCGCTTCGCCGTCGGGGGTTTCGGCGACGACGGTCCACCGGGCGTCGTCGCTCGACCACTCCGCCCGCACCGCCCGGTGGCCGAAGCGGATCCGCCGGTCGATGCCGTACTCGGCCGCCGTGTCACGGACGTACTGCCGGATCGACGGGCCGTCGGCGATCGCCTTGGCCGACAGCCAGGGCCGGAAGTCGTAGCCGAGGGTGAACATGTCGGAGTCCGAGCGCACGCCCGGGTAGCGGAACAGATCCCACGTCCCGCCGATCGCCTCCCGCGACTCGAGCAGCAGGAACGAGCTTCCGGGGAGCTCCTCGCGCAGGTGACACGCCGCGCCGATGCCCGACAGTCCGGCGCCGATGATGAGGACGTCGACGTGCTCCGCGTCACTGGTCGTCATGAGCAGAACCTAGCGCCCCCGAATCGGAACAGCGCGTCTGTCGAACGTGTTCAAACGGACGTGACGGACACCGCGCTGCTCGACCTCCCCACCCCGGCCGTCACCCGTTGGGTGCCGCGCCACGTGCTGGTGACCCGTTCGGCCGCGGAGCTGCCGCACACCGCGGAGATCCTGCGCCGGTGCGAGGCGGCGGGTGTCGACGACGTGCAGATCCTCGCCGGCGACCGGTTGACCGGCCTGCGCGGCGCCACCGAGCGGGAGACCTACGCCGCGGCGAAGCGCACGCTCGCGGTGGTCGTGGCGCCGCCGAGCGCGCTGCGCCCGCAGCCGATCCCGCCGAGCGCGGACTTCCGGATCGACCTCGCGCGCGGGTGCCCCGCGCACTGTCAGTACTGCTACCTCGCGGGCTCGCTGAGCGGGCCGCCGCTCACCCGGGTCTTCGCCAACCTCGACGACGTCCTCGCCCCGATCACGACGCACGCGGGGCAGGGGCGGATCACGTCGGGCACGGTCGAGCGCGGTCACGAGGGCACGACGTTCGAGCTGTCGTGCTACACCGACCCGCTCGGAATCGAGTCGGTCACGGGCTCGCTCGCGGCGGCGGTCCGCCGGGTCGGCGCGGGCGAGTTCGGCGACGACGTCTCGCTGCGGTTCACGACCAAGTTCGACGACGTCGACGACCTCGTCGCCCTCGACCACCACCGGCGCACGCGGGTGCGGGTCTCGGTCAACTCGGCGTCGGTGGCACAGCGGTTCGAGGGCGGCACCGCCAAGACCGCGGGCCGGCTCACCGCCCTGCGCCGCCTCGCGCTGGCGGGCTACCGGGTCGGGCTGACGATCGCACCGGTCATGCCGCTGCCGGGCTGGGCGGCCGAGTACGCGCAGTTGCTCGACGACGTCTCCGTTGCCGTATCGGGTGTTCCGGACCTCGACCTCACCGTCGAGATCATCACCCACCGGTTCACCGAGGCGAGCAAGGCGGTGCTGCTGGGCTGGTACCCCGCCACCAAGCTCGATCTCGACGAGGACCACCGGACGAAGAAGCGCTCCAAGTTCGGCGGGGTCAAGTACGTCTACCCGACCCCGGTGATGCGCGAGATGCGGGCGTTCTTCGAGACCGAGCTCGCCCGGCGCCTCCCGCAGGCCCAGTTCCTCTACTGGACGTGAGGTGCGCCGGCCGCACGGACGGCCTGTTCAGATTCCCTGAACATGGGTCCGCCCGGTGTGCCGTCTGCCGGCCCTGGTCGGGTGCGCCGAGCCGAGGACATCGCGCCGTCAAGGGTTTGCGTGCTTGACACCGGGTACGGCTCCACGGCACGTTGAGGGAGCGCCGCTGAACGGACGCTCGGTGGAGCAGATCACGGGTCGACCCCGCCCCGCCCGAGCAGATCAACGAGGCGCTGCCCGCCCTCGACGAGGGCCGCTCGTCGGCCGCGACGTCCTCGTCCCGAACCGGGCCTGCCCGCACCCGTCCGCACCGCCGACCGATGGAGAATCTGCCGTGTTCACCGTGACCTTCGTGTTGTACGAACAGCCGGGCGTCGAACGCGCCACCGCCCTCGAGCACTGGCGCACCACCCACGCCGACCTCGTCCGTCAGGTGCCGGGGGTGCGCCGGTACGTCCAGCAGCACGCCGTCGGCGCGCCCGAGGGCACGCCGCCGTTCCTCGGGGTGGCGAGCCTGTACTTCGACGACGAGGCCGCCTTCGGCGCGGGCGCGAGCTCGTCGCAGTTCGCGGCTGCGGTCGCGGACATCGCGAACTTCGCCGGTGCGGAGCTGCCCACCGCGTTCGTCGAGGACGTCGTCATCGTCGGCTGATCCGCCCGGCAGCAGCCGAGCGGCGCCCGTTCCGCGGTCGGCGTCGAAGGTGTGAGCGCCCGGCACGTTCCGGGACCCCGGTCAGGGTGCTGGGCGCTCACAGCTTCGGGTGCGCCACGCCGCTGCGTGCCGTCTGGCACCGGCGGGCGGTTCGAAAGATCCGATTCGAGTGGGTATGGTCGCTCGCCGTGCCCCGCAACCGGGGCGCCCGGCACGCGTGGTCCGTCGAGCCCCGCCTGGTGCGCTGCCGGACTGAACACACCTCAGAAGGCGGGGACGGGGAACCCCTCGGACGCCGGGCATCGTGCCGCGTCCACGACGGCGCCGCGATCTGCACGCGCGATCCGGCCGGGACAGCTGATCGTCCGAACCCGTCGGTTCCCCTCGCAGGCGGTGGATCAGGAGGATCCTTGAGCATCACGAGTGAGACCACCCGCTACTCCGGCGCGCACCGCGCCCTTCGTAACACCCTGCGCCGCCGCGCCTTCCGCGGCACGGCGGTCGTCGCCCGCCCCCCCGCGGCGCCCGTCGGCCTCCAGGCCGGCCCCCCCAACCGCTCGTCGGCCGCCCCCGGCCC
>CAXUNA010000332.1:0-929 GCA_964252095.1 uncultured Jatrophihabitans sp.
GCTCCCGCGCCGAGCGCGAGGCCTGCGGTGACGGCGGCGACGCCCAACGCGGCGCCGAGCCCGCGGACGGTGGTGGTGGTCATGGAGTACCTCCGGTGGGTGCGTGCGGACGAGCGGTTCCCCGCTCACCGGGGCGATGTCACCCGCGGCGTGCACCAGTGAAGGTTCTCGACCCGTGCTCAGCCGTCGTACGGGACGTACCTGGACGAACCTGGAAAACCGTTCACCCCGCGTTCAGGTACCGCCGCCTCAAAGACCCGAGCCCCGTGCGGTCTTGGTGTTGCTGGCCTGCGCGATCGGGCGCACCACGAGCAGGTCGATGTCGACGTGGGCGGGCCGGGTGACGGCGAACGCGACGCAGTCGGCGACGTCGTCCGCCGACAGCGGGTTCGCCACGCCGTCGTAGACCTTCTCGGCCGCCGCGGCGTCACCGTGCAGGCGCACCAGCGAGAACTCCTCGGTCTTGACCATCCCGGGCGCGATCTCGGTGACCCGCACCGGCCGGCCGTTGAGCTCGAGGCGCAGGTTCTGCACCACGATCGCCGCGCCGTGCTTGGCCGCCACGTATCCCGCGCCGCCCTCGTACGTGGCGTGACCCGCGGTCGACCCGACGACGACCACGTGTCCACCGCTGCCGGCTTCGAGCGCGGGCAGCAGGGCCTGGGTCACCCGCACGACGCCGAGGACGTTGATGGCGTACATCTGCTCCCACTCGGCGAGATCGGCCTTCTCGACCGGGTCCAGGCCGAGAGCACCGCCGGCGTTGTTGACCAGAACCGCGACGTCGTCGAGCGATCCGGCCAGCGCGGCCACCGAGGCGTCGTCCGTGACGTCGAGGGTGGCGGCGCGGATGTTCGGGACCTCGGCCGCGAGCGCGGCGAGCCGGTCGCGGCGCCGAGCGGCGGCGACGACGTCGTACCCCTCGGCGG
>CAXUNA010000332.1:939-4971 GCA_964252095.1 uncultured Jatrophihabitans sp.
GTCTTGCCCTGTGCAGCAGTCATGCCAGCTCCAACCCGTTCAGTTCCCGGCCGTCGACCATGGCCACGACCGCCTCGTGCACAGCTTCCTCCGCGGTGTAGCGCGGGGCGTACCCGAGGTGCTGGCGGGCCGCGGCGATGCTCATGACGTGGCTGCGCTGCAGGTGGTCCCGGCTCGCCAGCAGGGCGTCGGGCGGCGTGGTCCGTGCGAACTCCTCCCACGTCACCGGTCGCAGGTCGGCCTCACGGTCGAACCACCCGGCGGCCGCCTCTGCGAGTCCGCGGCTCGACACCGCCCGCTCGGCCACCACGTGGAAGGCCCGCCCGACTGCGCCGGGCGCGTCGACGGCGGCGAGGAACGCGGCGGCCACGTCGGCGGCGTGGACGTGCACCATCGTCGCGATCCCGTCCAGAGGGACGGCCACAGGCCGGCCGCGGGCGAGCGATCTCCACACCTCGAGCTCGAGGTTGCCGACCGGGTTGACCGGCACCCACCCGGGTCCGCTGATGTGGCCGGGGTGCAGCACGGTGGTCGGAAGGCGGTCCGACGCACCGAGTACCACCCGTTCGACGGCCGCCTTCTGCACGCCGTACTCGCCGTACGGACGGCGGGGGTCGGTCTCGAAGACCGGTGCGACGAGCGTTGCACCGTGCACCCACACCGTGCCGCACACGACGAGGCGTAGCACCCGGCCGGCGAGTCCGTCGACCATCGCGGTGGCGGACTCCGGCGTGAAACACACCATGTCGATCACCACGTCCGGCGCGTGTTCGAGCACCGTCGCCGCGAAACGGCCGTCGGCGTCGAGGGCGTCACGGTCGACGACGACCCGTTCCACCTGGGCCCACGCGTCGTCCGGGCGGTAGGGCTCGCGGGTGCCACGGGAGAACGCCACCACGTCGTGTCCGGCCCGGACGAGGTCCGGCACCAGCCAGCTCCCCACGTGTCCGGTCGCCCCGACCACGAGCACCCTCACACGGCACGCCCCAGCTCGGCCCGCCACGAGTGGGTGGGTTGCCACCCGAACAGCTCCTTGGCCCGCCCGTTGGCGAGCAGGGTCTCGTGCTCGCCGACCTCGCGGGTGAGCTCGACGCCCGGGAACACCTCGTGCAGCAGGTCGGCCGAGGACCGGTGCATGACGGTGTCGTCGTTGGCCACGATCGCCGAGCAGGCACCGTCGGGCAGGTCGCTCTCCAGCGCGGCACGGAACGCGGCGGCGGAGTCGCGGGCGTCGATGTAGCCCCACAGGTTCCACATCCGCAGCCGGGCGTCGTCCTGGAACGCGGGGAACCCCTGGTAGTCCTCGGGGTCCATGACGTTCGAGAGCCGCAACCCGGCGAACGGGATGCCCGACCACTCGCTGACGTGGGTCGCCATCGTCTCGCCGACGACCTTGGACAGCGAGTACGTGGTGGTCGGCCGCGGGAAGTGGGCCTCGTCGATCGGGGCGTAGAGGGGAACGTTGTCGGGCCCGTAGTCCAGGCCGAGGGTGGTCTCACTGCTGGCCCAGACGACCTTGGCGACCTTGCGGTCGGCAGCGGCGAGGAAGACGTTGCCGTTCATCGCGTTGTTGGTCGCCAGCGTGTGCGCCGACGTGAACAGCCGCGGCGCCGGGATGTTCGCGATGTGGGCCACGGCGTCCATGCCGTCGAGCAGCTCGAGCGCCTGCCCGTGCTCGGTGAGGTCGGCCCGGGTGAACGGGGCCGGGCAGTCCGGGCGGGCCGGGGCGATGTCGGTGGCGAGGACGTCGTGCCCCGCGTCGACGAGCTCACGGACCACCCACTTGCCGGCCTTGCCGGAGGCTCCGGTCACGAGGATGCGCATGATCACGAGTCTGCCCAGCGGTCAGCTGACCGACGCCCACCGGGGGAGGGGACACTGGACGCATGACCTCGTCGCTGCAGGATCAGCTGCTGACCGAGCTCGAGCCGGTCGTCGCCACCAACCTCGACCGTCACCTCTCGCTCGCCAAGGAGTGGCACCCGCACGACTACGTCCCGTGGAGCCGTGGCCGCGACTTCGCGTTCCTCGGCGGCGAGGACTGGACCCCCGAGGACTCCACGCTCAGCCCGGTGGCGAAGACCGCGCTCGTGGTCAACCTGCTGACCGAGGACAACCTGCCGAGCTACCACCGCGAGATCGCGACGCGGTTCGGCCGCGACGGCGCGTGGGGCACCTGGGTGGGTCAGTGGACCGCCGAGGAGGGTCGGCACGCGATCGCGTTGCGCGACTACCTCGTCGTGACCCGCGGCGTCGACCCGGTGAACCTCGAGCGGCTGCGCATGGAGCACATGACGCACGGCTACGACTCGGGCGACAAGTCGATCCTGCAGGCGGTGGCCTACGTGTCGTTCCAGGAACTGGCCACGCGGGTCAGCCACCGCAACACCGGCCGGGCGGCCGGCGACCCGCTCGTGGAGCGGCTGCTCGCCCGGGTCGCCACCGACGAGAACCTGCACATGGTCTTCTACCGCAACCTCGCGGGCGCCGCGTTCGACGTCGCGCCGGACGAGACCATGAAGGCCGTCCGGGACGAAGTGGTCGGCTTCCAGATGCCCGGTGCCGGGATGACCGACTACCTGCGCAACTCCGCCACCATCGCCAAGGCCGGGATCTACGACCTGCGACTGCACCACGACGAGGTCGTCGCGCCGGTGCTGAAGTTCTGGCGGGTCTTCGAGCGCACCGACCTCGGCCCCGAGGGCGAGCAGGCCCGCGAGGAACTCGCCGCGTTCATGACGGCCCTCGACGAGCAGGCGACCAAGTTCGTCGACCGCCGTGACGCCCAGCGCACGAAGGCCGCGGCGAAGGCCGAGAAGCTGTCGGTCTGACGCCGGGCGCGTTCACGCACGGCAGGGCCGCCGGGCAGACTCGTCCCCATGCCGATGATCGACCTGTTCAACGCCGACCCCGACCGCTACGACGGGCGGATGCCCTACCGCCGTACCGGGCGGAGCGGCCTGGAACTGCCGGCCGTCTCGCTGGGGCTCTGGCACAACTTCGGTGACGACAAGCCGCTCGACGGCCAGCGCGCCATCCTGCGCCGCGCGTTCGACCTGGGTGTCACCCACTTCGACCTCGCCAACAACTACGGCCCGCCCTACGGCACTGCCGAGATCAACTTCGGCCGGATCTTCCGGGAGGACTTCGCCCGCCACCGCGGGGAGCTCGTCATCTCCACCAAGGCCGGCTGGGACATGTGGCCCGGGCCGTACGGCGACCTCGGTTCCCGCAAGTACCTGCTCGACTCGCTTGACCAGTCGCTCGACCGGATGGGCCTGGACCACGTCGACATCTTCTACAGCCACCGCTTCGACCCCGACACCCCGCTCGAGGAGACGATGGGTGCGCTCGACACCGCCGTGCGCTCGGGCAAGGCGCGGTACGTCGGGATCTCGTCGTACTCCGCGCAGCGCACCGAGCAGGCGATCGCCATCCTGCGCGACCTGGGCACGCCCGTGCTCATCCACCAGCCGTCGTACTCGATGCTGAACCGCTGGGTCGAGGAGGGACTGCTCGACGTGCTGGGCCGGGAGGGTGTCGGCTGCATCGCGTTCTCCCCGCTCGCCCAGGGCATGTTGACCAACCGCTACCTCAACGGGATCCCCGAGGGCTCGCGGGCCTCGGAGGACAAGTCGCTCGACACCGGGCTGCTGTCGGAGGAGAACCTCGGTCACATCCGGGCGCTCAACGACATCGCGGCGCAGCGCGGCCAGACCCTCGCCCAGCTCGCGATCAGCTGGGTGCTGCGCGACGAGCGCGTGACCTCGGCGCTCATCGGGGCGTCGTCGGTCAAGCAGTTGGAGGACAGCCTCGCTGCGGTGCAGGGCGCGACGATCAGCGCCGAGGAACTCGCCGCGATCGACGAGCACGCGGTCGAGGGCGGCATCAACCTCTGGGCGGGTCCGAGCACCGCCTGAGCGACGGTCCGGCCCCGCCCCGCGCACGGGATCACTGATCGATTCCTGGCGACATGGCGCCTGTGATGTCTCGGGTGATTGTTGACAGGTTTGTCGCAGCGGATCGTTGACA
>CAXUNA010000333.1:0-4971 GCA_964252095.1 uncultured Jatrophihabitans sp.
ATGCTGAGGATGTCGGCGGCGCGGGCGGTGTCGAGGTCACGCGCGAACCGCGTGGCGTCGAGGTCGGCGACATCGACGTCGAGCCGGTACCCCGGGGGTGCCGTCACCAGGACCGACCCGGTCGCGTCGGCGGCGGTGGCCGTCGCCTCCGGGTCGCGCAACACGCCCCGCAACCGGGACACGTAGCTCTGCAGCGAGGCGTGGGCGTTGCCGGGTGGCGCGGAGTCCCACACCCGGTCGACCAGCATGTTCACCGGCACGATCCGGCCCACGTCGGCCAGCAGCGCGGCGAGCGTGGCGCGGCGGCGGGCGGGACCGAGTTCGACCTCCCGGCCGTCGCGGGTCACCCGCAACGGTCCGAGCACCTCGAAGCGCAGGCGGGACACGCGGGGAACCGTAGGTCACCCGGCGGGCGTCGGACCAGCCCTCGTCAGCGTCGGATCCGGGTCCGGACAGCACGAGGCCCCGGGTACCGGCTGGTGGTGCGCCGGTCCCCGGGGCTTCCCCGTGCGGCGGTCTCGACGGAAACCGCCCTCGCCGATCCGGACGTCCCCCGAAGTCCGGATCAGCGGCGATGCAGCAGAACTAGTTCTTGAAAGCGTCCTTGACCTTCTCGCCGGCGTTCTTCAGGTCGGCCTTGGACTGGTCGCGCTGGCCTTCGGCCTCGACGGACTTGTCGCCGGACGCCTTGCCCAGGCCTTCCTTGGCCTTGCCAGCAGCGTCGGTCACAGCGTTCTTGATCTTGTCGGTCGCGCTCATGGTGGAGCTCCCTTCGGTGGCGGACATCTTCGTCCTGCCCGGCCGGACCGCTCGGGTCACATCGGATCGCCTCCCTCACAGCGCGTTCACCGCGGACGCGGGCGGGGAAGGCGGTCACCCCGGCCGGAACGCCCCGAGCCCGACCAGCTCCGCGTGCAGCATCGCGGCGTAGCGACGCACCACCCGGCCGCGGCGGGCGGCGTCATCGGTGAGCAGGTCCGCGAGGCCCAGCCCGCGGGCGAGGTCGAGGGTGGCCTGCACCGCCTCCCGCACACCGGCGACCCGGTCGTCGACCCCCAGTAGGCGGACCACGGCCCGGTGCGCATCCGCCCCGAGCGCGGCCTCGAGCGGCACGATCTGCCGCCGCAGGGCGGGGTCGGAGGCCGCCGCTCCCCACAGCTGCACCGCGGCCCGGAACAGCGGGCCGACGTAGAACGCCACCGCGGCGTCGACGACCGCGAGGGTGAGTTCCGGCCCGGCCGGGCCGGTCGGCGGTGCCGGCCGCTCGGCCATCCGCGCCTGCGCCATGTGGGCCACGGCCGCGGCGACCAGGTCCTCCCGCGTCGGGTAGTGGTGCTGGGCCGCGCCGCGCGACACGCCGGCCCGTTCGGCGACCACCGCCACCGTCGTGCCGCTCCACCCGAACTCGGCGAGCGCCTCGACCGTGGCGTCGAGCAACCGCGCCCGGGTGGCCCGGCTGCGTTCCTGCTGCGGCTCGCGGGTGGTCGTCACCGGGACCTGGTCACGAGACGAGGCGGTCGTGCCCGGCCCAGAACGGCGCACGCAGGTCGCGCTTCAGGATCTTGCCGGTGCCGTTGCGCGGCAAGAGCGGCAGCACCTCGATCGTCCGTGGGCACTTGAAGTGGGCGAGGTTCTCGCGGCAGTACGCCTGCAGCTTGTCGACGTCGACGGTCGCGTCCGGGTACGGCGCCACGAACGCCATCACCGCCTCGCCCCAGCGCTCGTCGGGGACACCGACCACCGCGACCTCGGCGACGTCCGGGAACTCGGCGATCACCCGCTCCACCTCCGGCGAGTACACGTTCTCGCCGCCGGTGATGATCATGTCCTTCAACCGGTCGACGATGAACACGAAGCCACCGTCGTCGGCGCGGCCGAGGTCGCCGCTGCGCACCCAGCCGTCCTCGGTGACCGCCTGGGCCGTGGCCGCGGGATTGCCGAAGTAGCCGGACATCCGCTGCTCGGTGCGCACCCAGATCTCGCCGGTCTCACCGGGCGTGACGTCCTCGAACGTCACGGGGTCGACGATGCGCAACTCGACGCCCTCGAGCGGCGTGCCCGCCGAGGCGAGACGCTCGGGGTGCGCGGCGTCGCGGTGCGCCTCGGGTTTGAGGTTCGTGACCACGCCCGCGCACTCGGTCATGCCGTAGACCTGGATCAGGCCGGTGGCGGGCCAGGCCGCGAGCGCGGCCCGCAGCACCGGGAGGGGCATCGGCGAGGCGCCGTACCCGATGTGGGTCATCGACGAGAAGGCGCGCGCCGCCTCGGGTCCGGCCTGCAGGATGCCCGCGATGACGGCCGGCACCAGGAAGGCGTGTGTGACCCCGCGCTGCAGCGCGCCGAACAACGACGGCGCGTCGGCCTCGCGCAGCAGCACGGTGGGCACGCCGGCCCGGATCCCGATGAGGATGTAGCTGCTGCCGCCGACGTGGAACAACGGCATCGCGACCAGGTTGACGCTGTCCGGCCCGAAGCTGAAGTCGGCGGTGTTGGCCGAGGTGTGGGCGTCGAAGCTCCGGTGGGTGAGCATCACGCCCTTGGGAAACCCCGTGGTCCCGCTGCTGTAGAGGATCAACGCGGTGTCGTCGGGCGCGACGTCGTGCCGCGGTTCGACCGGCTCGGCCGCGGCGCACCAGGCCTCGTACCCGTCGGCCGCGCCGCCCACCACGACGACCTCCGCCAGGTCCGGCAGGGTGTCACGGACCTGGTCGAGCACCGGCACGAACTCGGCTCCGACGAACACCGTGCGGGCGCCGCAGTCGCGCAGGATGTAGGCGACCTCGTCGGGGGCGAGCCGGAAGTTGACGACGACGTTCGCCGCTCCGATCGCCGCCGCCGCCAGGTTGAGCTCGACGCACGCCAGATGGTTCTTGTCGTAGAAGGCGACCCGGTCGCCCGCCTGCACGCCGTCGTTGCACAGTGCACCGATGGTGCAGAGCACGCGTTCCCGCCACTGCGCCCAGGTGTAGGTCGTGTCGCCGAACGTGATCGCGGCGGCGTCCGGAGTGGCCGCGGCCCAGTGCTCGAGGTCGTCGGTCAGCAGTCGGGTCATCGTCGGCCCTCTGTCTCTAGTAGGACTTCGGGAGGTGCAGGGAGAACTGCGCGACGAAGTTGAGGATCATCTCGCGGCTCACGGGCGCGATGCGCGCCACCCGCGAGGTGGCGATCAGCGTGCCGAGGCCGTACTCCGAGGCCAGCCCGTTCCCGCCGAGACTCTGCACGGCCTGGTCGACCGCGCGGGCGCCGGCTTCGGCCGCGGCGTACTTGGCCATGTTGGCCGACTCCCCCGCCAGCAGGTCATGACCCTCGTCGTAGAGGGAGGCGGCCTTCTGCATCATGAGTTTCGCGAGCTCGGTCTCGATCTTCGCCTGCGCCAGCGGGTGCGCGAGCCCCTGGTGCGCCCCGATCGGCACCCCCCAGACCTGGCGCTCGTTGACGTACTTCGCGGCCTTGTCCAGGGCGTAGCGCGCCGTGCCGACCGACAGCGCCGCGGCCATCACGCGCTCGGGGTTCAGACCCGCGAACAACTGCGCGAGGGCGGCGTCCTGATCGCCGACCAGCGCCTCGGCCGGCAACCGGACCTCGTCGAGGAACAGCGAGAACTGCCGCTCGGGCATGACCAGGTCCATCGGGATCGGGCGGTACTCGAAGCCCGGGGCGTCGGTCGGCACCACGAACAGCGCGGGTTTGAGCTTGCCGGTGCGGGCGTCGGCGGTGCGGGCCACGATCAGCACGGCGTCGGCCTGGTCGACGCCGGAGACGTACACCTTCCGGCCGGTGAGGGACCAGCTGTCACCGTCGCGCGTCGCGGTGGTGGTGATCTCGTGCGAGTTGGAACCGGCGTCGGGCTCGGTGATGCCGAAGGCCATGACCGCCGAGCCGTCGGCGATCCGCGGCAGCCAGTCCTGCTTCTGTGCCTCGGTGCCGTACCGCGTGATGATCGTGCCGCAGATCGCGGGCGAGACGACCATCATGAGCATCCCGCACCCGGCGGCGCCGAACTCCTCCAGCACGAGCGCGAGGTCGTAGATCCCGCCGCCCCCGCCGCCGTACTCCTCGGGCAGGTTGACCCCGAGCAGGCCGAGCTTGCCGGCCTCGTTCCACAGCTGGTCCATGTGCTCGCCCGCCCGCGCCCGCTCGACGAGGTACTCGTGGCCGTAGCGGCGGCCCAGTTCGCCGACGGTCTTGCGCAGCGCCTGCCGTTCCTCGGATTCGACGAAGCTCACGGCGTTTCTCCTTCGGTCGCGGCGGCGCTCGCGGTCACGAGCGCCAGTGTGGACCCGACGTCGACCGTCCGGCCAGGGGTCACAGCGAGTTCCTGCACGACGCCGTCGACCGGCGCCCGCACGACGTGTTCCATCTTCATCGCCTCCAGCCAGACCAGCGGCTGACCGGCGACGACGCTGTCGCCCACCGCCGCCCCGACGCGCACGACCGTCCCGGGCATGGGCGCGACCAGTGAGCCGGGAACCAGCACGTCGGCGGGGTCGACGAAGCGGGGTTGCCCGCGCAGCACGACCGGGCCGTCGGGACCGTCGACGTGCACGAGATCGTCGTAGCGGGCCACCTCGTACCGACCGCGCACGCCCTCGACGTCGAGCACGACCAGGTCCGGACGGGCCGAGACCACCGCGACGTGCGGGTCGATCCCCGGTCCGTCGGCGTCGTGGACCCGGACGCCGTCGCGGCCGTGCGACCACCGGACGACGTGGTTCCCGCCGTCGGCGTCGGCGAACTCGGCACGCCGCGGCGTGCTGGCGACGTTGCGCCAACCCGTGGGCAGCGTGCCCTGCACCGGCAGCGCGGCGTGGTCGGCCGCCTCGGCGGCCAGGGCGGCGACGAGGGCGGCCCGCCGTTCACTGCCGGGCGGGGCGAGCCGGGCGTGGACCTGATGCGTCTGGAGGAAATCGGTCGCGGTGTCGCCGGCGAGGAAGTCGGGATCGCGCAACACGCGCACCAGCAGGTCCCGGT
>CAXUNA010000334.1:0-4957 GCA_964252095.1 uncultured Jatrophihabitans sp.
GCTCACGCCGCTGTCCCGACGGCGGCGCCGGGACCCGCGCTCGTCCCCGCCGCCGAGCGCGACGACGAGGGTGTGGGCTGCCCGGCCTGACGGGTCAGAGCTTCGCGAACGTCGCCTTCATGAGCTCCTCGGTCTTGGTGCCGAGCCGTTCCATCTCGATCTTCATGACGGGGGCACCGAGCTTCGCGGCGCCGTTCAGTTCGATGTCGGCGGTGTAGGTGATCTCGCTGCCACCACTGTCGGTCGCCGTGACGGTGATGTCGTCGGTCGAGGTCGCGGTCTTGTTCGAGCCGACCAGCACGACGTGCCCGGGCTCGAGCTTCTCGAGCTTGTAGGTCAGTTCGGTCTCGCGGCCGAGCACCTTCGAGACGTTGTGCCAGGTCGCGCCGACCGCGATCGGACCGGAACCGTCGGTGCGGGTGCAGGACTGCGTGCCGGGGTCCCACGCCTCGGCGTGGCTGAAGTCCGCGAGGTAGTCGACGACGAACTCGACGGGGTGGTCGACGGTGAAGGTGCGGGTCACGTGGACCATGGGATCTCCTCGCTGGGCGGAACGCTGTCCCCTCCGTCGTGCCCAGGCCCGCCGCCGGTCAACCCGTCACCCCCGCGGCGTGAAGGCCGTGAGCGCGTCGGCGTCGCTGTTGACCGCCCGCACGTACTCGTCGGCCCACGCCTGCCGGTCGGGGTAGGTCGAGTGCGCCACGACGCTCGCGACCGCCGCGTCGACGTCGATCGCGGTGTGCCGGAGAGCGACCCCGCCGCCGGACAGCAGCGCCCACGCCCCGCCGGCGCGGCCGTACGGCATGCCGATGCTGCCGGAGTTGACCACCAGCCGCCGGTCGACCAGCCGGACGAACGGCATGTGGGTGTGGCCGCAGACCACCGTGCGGTGCTCGGCCGGGAGGTCGGCGAAGGCCGCGGCGAACCGGGCCAACGGCGAGTCGACCAGGACGATCTCGTCGTCGCGGCGCGGGGTGCCGTGGCAGAACACCACCGGCCCGAAGCCGTCGACCTCGAGCAGCAACGGGTGTGGCAGGCCGCCCAGCAGGGCGACGTGGTCGTCGGTGAGTTGCTCCGCGGCCCAGGGGGTGACGTCGTCGGGGACGTCGATCGGCTCCCCCCGCCGCAGCGCGACCAGTTCGCGGTCGGCGTTGCCCCGGACCAGCCGCAGCCGGTCGCCCTCGGCGAGCAGGCGGTCGAGCACCGCCGCGGGTTGCGGGCCGGACGCGTGGTCACCGGTCACGACCACGAGATCGGCCGCCCGGACATCGGGTTCGGCGAGCACCGCCTCCAGGACCGGCAGGACGCCGTGGACGTCGGACAGCACCGCAACCGTGGCCACCATCAGCCGATCGTCTCCCACACCGACCACGCCGCGGCACTGATTCGGCCGAGAGCCGATCTCACCAGCGGGAACCGGGCCAGCCGGTGTACCCCTCGGCGAGGTGACGCGACCCGGCCGGCGAACCCGTGACGGACTCCAGCTCCGCGAGCTGACGGCGCCGGTCGAAATCGCTGCCACCCGGGACCGTGTGCAGCATCGTGGTCATCCGGTACGAGAAGTGCTGCGCCTGCCAGACCCGCCGCAGCGCCCGGACGCTGTAGGTGTCGAGGACGGCCGGGTCGGTCGTGCGGAAGAACTCACCGAGCACCTCGGCGAGCAACCGGACGTCGGCGAGCGCGAGGTTGAGGCCCTTGGCGCCGGTCGGCGGGACCGTGTGGGCGGCGTCGCCCGCGAGGAACAGGTTGCCGTACCGCATCGGTTCGCACACGTTGCTGCGGAACGGCAGCACCGAACGGTCCGTGATCGGCCCCTCCCGCAGCACGAACCCGTCGTCGCCCGCGACCCGCGCCTGGAGCTCGGCCCAGATCCGGTCGTCCGGCCAGTCGGCGACGTCCTCGGCGGGGTCGCACTCGAAGTACATCCGCTGCACCGAGTCCGAGCGCTGGCTGATCAACGCGAACCCCCGCGGCGAGTTGACGTAGACCAGCTCGGGGTGACTCGGCGGCGCCTCGCAGAGGATCCCGAACCACGCGTACGGGTACTCGCGGGTGAACTGCCGGCGGTGCGTCGGCGGGATCTCGTGGCGGCACATGCTGCGCGAGCCGTCGGCGCCGACGACGATCCGGGCCCGCAGCTCGTGATCGTTGCCCTCTGCATCGGTGAACAGCACACCCGGGGTGTCGGAGGTCAGGTCGACGAGCCGGGTGCCGGAGACCCCGTACCGCACGTCGCCGCCGTCCCGGTCGTGGGCCCGGGCGAGATCGAGGAACACGTCGGTCTGCGGGTAGAGCCACACCACGTCGTCAACCAGCTCCCGGAAGTCGAGGCGGTGGTGCGCCCCTGCGAACCGCAGCGAGACGCCGTCGTGGGCGCGGCCCTCCCGCAGCACCCGGTCGGACACGCCGGACTCCACGAGCAGCCGGGCGGTGTCGGCCTCGAGGATCCCGGCGCGGACCGTGCGTTCGATCTCGACCCGCTCCCGGTGCTCGACGACCACGACGTCGATCCCGGACCCCCGCAGCAGGTGCGCGAGCATCAGCCCGGCCGGACCGCCGCCGACGACCGCCACCTGCGTCGTCGTCAGCCGCGTCGCCACGGGCCGGACGCTATACGGTCAGGGGGTGTCGGCACCGAGCCAGGAGGACATCACCGCGGAGATCGCAGCGCTCCACGGCTTCCCCGGCGCCACCCCGCGGCTGGACTACCCGCCGTACCGCAGCAGCGCCCTCCGCCACCCGGGCCGGCCGCCGGTGCCGGTGGATCCCGAGGGCGTCGAGCTGTGGGCGCCGGTCTTCGGCCACGCCGACGTCGCCGCGCACGAGGCCGACCTCACCGTCCAGCACGCCGGCGAACCGATCGGCGAACGGCTGATCGTCACCGGCCGGGTGCTCGACGGCGCCGAGCGCCCGGTCGCGCACCAGCTCGTCGAGATCTGGCAGGCGAACGCCGCGGGGCGCTACGCCCACCAGCGCGACCAGCACCCGGCGCCGCTCGACCCGCACTTCACCGGTGCCGGCCGCTGCCTCACCGACGCCGACGGCACCTACCGGTTCACCACCGTCAAACCCGGCCCGTACCCGTGGCGCAACCACCGCAACGCCTGGCGGCCCGCGCACATCCACTTCTCGCTGTTCGGCACGGACTTCACCCAGCGGCTGATCACCCAGATGTACTTCCCGGGCGACCCGCTGTTCGGGCTCGACCCGATCTTCCAGTCCGTCACCGACCCGGCCGCCCGCGACCGCATGATCGCGACCTACGACCACGACGTCACCCGGGACGAGTGGGCCACCGGCTACCGCTGGGACATCGTGCTGACCGGATCCGCACGCACCCCGGGCGACCCGGAGGTCGAGGCGTGAGCGCCCCGACGCCCGGCCAGACCGTCGGCCCCTTCTTCGGCTACGCCCTGCCCTACGCGGACGGCCCGTCACTCGTCCCGACCGGGCGCGCCGACGCCGTCCGCCTGCAGGGCCGGGTGCTCGACGGCGCCGGGGACCCGGTGCCCGACGCTCTCCTCGAACTCTGGCAGACCGATGCAGACGGCAACGTTCCGCAGGTGGCCGGATCGTTGCACCGGGACGGCTGGACGTTCACCGGGTGGGGGAGGGCCGCCACCGACGCCGAGGGCCACTACGGATTCACCACGCTGCGTCCCGCCCGGCCGGGCGGCGCCCCGTTCTTCGCGGTGACGGTGTTCGCCCGGGGTCTGCTCGACCGGCTGCTCACCCGCGTCTACCTGCCCGACGACCCCGCGGCGCTCGCCGCGGATCCCCTGCTCGCATCACTGCCGACCGACCGCCGCGCCACGCTCGTCGCCGCCGCGGAGCCGACCGGCTACCGGTTCGACGTCGTGCTGCAGGGCGACGACGAGACGGTGTTCCTCCGACACCGGAGCAACACGTGAGCACGTTGTTCTGGCCGGGCGACGAGCTCGCCGGGGCGGTGTTCACCGACGCCGCGCTGCTCACGGCCATGGTCCGGGTGGAGTCGGCCTGGCTGACCTCGGTGGTCGACGCCGGCTTCGCTCCGGACGTCGCCCGGCACCCGTTGACCGGCCTCGTGACGTCCGACGACATCCCCGCGATCGCCCGCGACGCCGCGGCCGGCGGCAACCCGGTGATCCCGCTGGTCGCAGTGCTGCGTGACCGGTTGCGCGCGGCGCACGCGCCCGAGCCGGCGCGGTGGGTCCACCGCGGCCTCACCAGCCAGGACGTCCTGGACACGGCCTCGATGATCCTGGCGGGTGAGGCCCGTGCCGCCCTGACCGTCGAGATCGGCCGGGCGGTCGAGGCGCTCGTGACGCTCGCGGACCGGTACCGGGGTGCGGTCATGACCGGGCGCACCCTCACCCAGCCGGCGGTGCCGATCCGCTTCGGCGCCAAGGTCGCCGGTTGGCTGCACGGGATCCTCGACGCCGCCGACGATCTCCGGGCCGTGGACCTGCCCGCCCAGTTCGGTGGGGCGGCCGGGACGCTGTCGGGCGCGATGCTGCTGACCGGCGGCCGGCCCGAGGCGGCGATCGCACTCAGCGACCGGACGGCGGCCGCGCTCGGGCTCGGAGTCCGACCGCCGTGGCACACCGACCGGGCACCCGTCACGCGGGTCGCCGACGTGCTCGCCCGGGTCACCGCCGCGTGCGGCCGGATCGCCAACGACGTCCTCACGCTGTCCCGCCCCGAGATCGGGGAGCTGGCCGAGTCCGAAGGCGGCGGTTCGTCGACCATGCCGCAGAAGCAGAACCCGACCCGCTCGGTGCTGGTGCGCCGGGCGGCGCTCTCGGCTCCGGCCCACCTCTCGCTGCTGCACCTCGCGGCGGCCGACACCGGTGACGAACGTCCCGCCGGCGCCTGGCACGTCGAGTGGCAACCGCTGCAACTGCTCGCCCGGCACACGGTGACCGCCGCCGCGCAGACCGCGACGCTGCTCGCCGCGCTGCAGGTCGACACCGCG
>CAXUNA010000335.1:0-4942 GCA_964252095.1 uncultured Jatrophihabitans sp.
CTCGCCGGGTTCGCCGACCTCGCGCCGGGCGAGGACCTGGTCGGCACCGCACGGCTCGCGGTCGCCGTGGCGCAGGTGACCCGGGCCTGGGTCTGGCAGCGGGCGGTCGACACCTTCGTGGGCAGCGAGGACTTCGAGCCGCCGCCGGGGTTCCCCGCCGACTTCGGCCGCGGCGCGCTCCGGCACCTCGGGTACGTCGTCGAGGCGCTGGCCACGCTGCCTGCCGCCCTACAGTGACGGGCATGCGTGGGGCGAGGGCGCAGGCGGCTCTCGCGCTGCTGTCGCTGCTGACCAACGTCCTGGGCTACGGATTCACGGTCGTCATGTCGCGGGCGCTGCCGGTCAGCCGGTTCGGGGAGCTCGCCGCGTTGGTGGGCGTCGTCGTCACGACGAGTGTCGCCGGCACCGCGTGGCAGGCGGTGGTGGCGCGGCGGGTGGCCGGCGGCGAGCGTCCGGAGCCCGCCCGGCTGCTCACCGACACCGTGATTGTCTCGCTCGCGGTCGGCGTGGTGGTCGCCCTCGCCGTGCCGGCGCTGCGGCCGTTGCTCGCGGTCGACGGCTGGTCGGCACTGCTCTGGCTCGCACTGTCGATGGTCCCGACGACGTTCGCCTACGGGCTGCAGGGCCTCGTCCAGGGCGAGGACAAGCTGGTGCGGCTCGGGCTGATCCTGGCGGCGGTCCAGGCCGCGAAGTTCCTCGCCGGGTTGGTCGCGGCCCTCACCGGCGGCTCGATCCCGCTCGCGTTCGCGCTGACGGCGGCGTTCGCGACCGTCGCCGTGGTGGTGGCGACGCCGTTCGCGGCGCGGCCGCGGTTCGCCCGGCCCACCTTCACGCGGCCGTTGCTCACGGCCTTCCTGCGCGACATCGGTGCGCTGCTCGGCGTCCTGCTGTTGACCACGCTCGACCTGATCCTCGCGCGGCGCTACCTCGACCCGACGACGTCCGGGCTCTACGCCGCCGGCAACGTCCTGACCCGCGGGGCGTTCTGGGCGCCGGCGTTCATCGCCCTCGCGGGGTACGCGAAGTTCTCCGACCCCGTGGCCCGCCCGCGCGCGCTGCGGCAGTCCGCGCTCGCCCTCGCCGTGGTGGCGACGGTCGCGATCGCGGGCGGGTGGTTCGCGCGGGACCTGATCCCGCTCGTCCTCGGTGACGGCTACGACCCCGTCACGCCCCAGCTGTGGCTGTTCGCGGCGCAGGGCGCGGCGCTCGCCGGTCTGCAGCTGTGCATCTACGCCGGGCTCGCCGTGCACGACCGGCGGCCCGCCGTGCTGCTCTGGACCCTCGCCGTGGTCGAGGTGGTCGCGGTCGTGTCGGTGGGGCACGGCAGCCTCACGACGCTCATCGCCACCGTCGCCGGGTGCTCCTGGGTGACGCTGCTGCTCACCGTCGTGGTGCTGGTGCGGTGGCCCCGGCACGCCGGGCCGGCGATCGACGTCGACGTGCCCGTGCAGTGGGCGGCCGTGGCCCTGGACGACGAGCCCTGACCCCGACCCAGTTGATCAAGACGGAATGGTCGCGCTCCCGGCGTGCGCACCAGCCATTGCGCCTTGATCGACACCCGGGGGTCGGTGATCAAGGCGCAATGGTCGCGATCCCGGCGTGCGCAACAGCCACAGCGCCTTGATCGACACCCGGGGGTCGGTGATCAAGACGGAATGGTCGCGCCCCGGGCGTGCGCACCAGCCACAGCGCCTTGATCGACACCCGGGGGGGTCGGTGATCAAGGCGCCATGGTCGCGCCCCGGGCGTGCGCAACAGCCACAGCGCCTTGATCGACATCGACCTGGGGCCCGCGGTGCGGGGCGGATCAGTGGGCGGCGGCGTCCCAGTTCGAGCCGACGCCGACCGACACCTCGAGCGGGACCGCGCCCAGGGAGTAGGCGCCGCCCATCTGCTCGCGGACCAGTTCCTCGACCTGCTCCCGCTCGCCCGGCGCGATCTCCAGCACGAGTTCGTCGTGGACCTGCAGCAGCAGCCGTGACCGCAGCTCGCGGGCCTGCAACGCCTGCTGGACGTGGATCATCGCGACCTTGATGATGTCGGCCGCGCTGCCCTGGATCGGGGCGTTGAGCGCCATCCGCTCGGCCATCTCGCGGCGCTGCCGGTTGTCGCTGGTGAGGTCGGGCAGGTAGCGGCGGCGGCCCATGATGGTCTCGGTGTAGCCGTCGGCCCGGGCGATCTCGACCACCTCGCGCAGGTAGTCGCGCACGCCGCCGAACCGGCTGAAGTACGCCTCCATCTGGGCGCGCGCCTCGTCCGAGCTGATCTTGAGCTGGGCGGCGAGCCCGAACGCCGACAGGCCGTAGGCCAGGCCGTACGACATCGCCTTGACCCGGCGGCGCAGCTCGGAGTCGATCGCCTCCGGCGGCAGGTCGAACGCCCGGGAGGCGACGAAGGTGTGGAGGTCCTCGCCGGTGGTGAACGCCTCGATCAGCCCGGCGTCCTCCGACAGGTGCGCCATGATCCGCATCTCGATCTGGCTGTAGTCGACGGTCATGAGCGACTCGAAGCCCTGGCCGACCACGAACGCCTCGCGGATCCGGCGACCCTCCGCCGTCCGCACCGGGATGTTCTGCAGGTTGGGGTCGACCGAGCTCAGCCGGCCGGTGGCGGCGATGGTCTGGTTGAAGGTCGTGTGGATGCGGCCGTGGTCGTCGATCATCGGCAGCAGCGACTCGATGACGGTCTTCAGCCGCGCCACCTCCCGGTGCCGCAGGAGCAGCCCGAGCAGTTCGTCGCCGGTCTGCTCGTAGAGGCTCGCGAGCGCGTCGGCGTCGGTGGTGTAGCCGGTCTTGGTGCGTTTGGTCTTCGGCAGCCGGCGCTCCTCGAACAGGATCACCTGCAGCTGCTTGGGTGAGCCGAGGTTGAACGGCCGGCCGACGTTGGCGTGCGCCTGTCCCTCGACGTCCTTCACGGCGTCGGCGAACTCGCTCTGCATCGCCTCGAGGTGGTCGCGGTCGACGGCGATGCCGGTGCGCTCGACCTCGGCGAGCACGATCGTGAGCGGCAGCTCCATCCCGCGCAGCAGCTCGGTGGCGCCACGGGTCTCGAGATCGGCATCGAGGGCCTCGGCGAGGTCGCGGATCGCCGACGCCCGGACGGTCTCGACCTCAGCTCGACCCTGCAACGCCGAGCTCGGATCGGACTCCTCCGGCTCGCCCTCGAAGCTCAGGACGCCCTGGTCGGGGTCGGCCTCCGGGTCCTCGGTGGACGAGCGCAGCTCCCGGCGCAGGTAACGCAGGGCGAGGTCGGACAGGTCGAAGGACCGCTGGCCGGGCAGGGCGAGGTAGGCGGCGAGCTGGGTGTCGCTGGTGATGCCCGCCGGGGTCTCGTACCCGTGATCCCAGAGCGCGAGGATCGGACCCTTGACGTCGTGCAGCGCCTTGGGCACCGAGGCGTCGGCGAGCCAGGCCGCGAACGCGTGGTCGTCCTCGTCGGTCATCGTCTCGACGTCGACGAACGCGGTGGTGTCGCCCGCGGCGGCGAACGCGAGACCGCTCATCGTGCCGGCGCCGCGCCCCCAGGTGCCCGCGACCGACAGCCCGATGCGGGTGCCGTCGTGGGTGTTCGCCTCGAGCCAGTCGGCCAGCTCGCCGGGGCCGACGATCTCGGTGGCGACGTCGAAACCCTCCTCGGCCTCGAGCTCCGCGGCGTCGACCTCGTCGAACAGTCGCTCGCGCAGCACGCGGAACTGCAGGGAGTCGAAGGTGGTGTGGACGGCGTCGCGGTCCCAGCCGGACCGCTCGAGCCCGCCGATCTCGACGTCGAGCGGCACGTCGCGGACCAGTTCGGTGAGCTGGCGGTTCCGGATGACCGAACCCAGGTGCTCGCGCAACGCGTCGCCCGCCTTGCCGGGCACGGTGTCGACCTTCGCGATGAGGGTGTCGAGGTCGCCGAACTCCCGGACCCACTTGCTCGCGGTCTTCTCCCCCACGCCCGGGATGTTCGGCAGGTTGTCCGACGGGTCGCCGCGCAGCGCCGCGAAGTCCGGGTACTGCTGCGGCGTGAGGTCGTACTTGGCGCGGACCTCCTCCGGGGTGAACCGGGTGAGGTCGCTGACGCCGCGCTTCGGGTAGAGGACGGTGACCTCGGGGTTGACCAGCTGCAGCGCGTCGCGGTCGCCGGTGGCGATGAGCACCGGCAACGACGGGTCCTGCGCCTGCGCCAACGTCGTGATCGTCGCGATGACGTCGTCGGCCTCGTAGCCCTCGGCGGTGAGGATCGGGATGGACAGGGCGTCGAGCACCTCGCGGATCAGCGACATCTGCCCGGAGAAGTCGTCGGGCGTCTTGCTCCGGCCGGCCTTGTACTCGGCGTACGCCTCGACGCGGAAGGTCGCGCGGGAGACGTCGAACGCGACCGCGACGTGGGTGGGTTTCTCGTCGCGCAGCAGGTTGATCAGCATCGACGTGAAGCCGTACACGGCGTTGGTGGGCTGGCCGGTGGTGGTGGACATCTCCACGTCACGCAAGGCGAAGTAGGCGCGGTAGGCCAGGCTGTGGCCGTCGAGCAGCAACAACCGCGGCTTGCCCAGCCCCGGGTCCTTCGCGGCGGCCTTCGCGGCGGAACTCGGCCGCAGTGGGCCCTTGCCCGGCGCCTTGCGCCCGGCCTTCTTCGCCGCCTTCTTCGCCGGAGCGGCGGCCGGAGCGGCGGCCGGGGCGGCAGGTGCGTCCGGAGGCGTGGTCTCGGTCTCGGTCGGCACGCGCTCAACCCTAGGCGGTGTCTCTGACACCGCTCGGGGAGCGACGTGATCCACCCACTCGGACTCCTGGAGTCCCAGCGGTGCTGGAGCGGGGCGATAGTGCCGCTGCGACTCCTGGAGTCCCAGCGGGGCTGGAGCGGGGCGATCGCGCCGCTACGACTCCTGGAGTCCCAGCGGGGTTCGAGCGGGGCAATCGCGCCGCTGCGACTCCTGGAGTCCCAGCGGGGCTGGAGCGGGGAG
>CAXUNA010000336.1:0-4933 GCA_964252095.1 uncultured Jatrophihabitans sp.
CCCCTCCGCCGCCAACCCACCCCACCACTCCACAGGACGTGCGCGACGCCGGTTTGATTGCATCGCCGAGCGCGCCTTCCACGATGGCGCAGCTGTCGTTGTCAGCACCAGGTCGTCCCCACACGCGGGATCTGCCGCGTTGCAGTGCAGGTTCCCGGCGTTGCACCTCGCTGACCACTAGGCACGCAATCAAACCCTTCTGTCTCGACTCCTGTGTGGGAACGGCCGCGCCATGGCCCTTGACGAGAGGAACAGCATGAAATTATCGCGGACCCAGTTGACGGCAGGCGCCGTGTTGATGGCAGGTGCGGTTGTCCTGTCCGGCGTGGTCCCCGCGTCGGCCTCACCCGTCGACGGTGCATTCGAGCTGGGGCAGGGCAGTGCGTCGGCGGCCGTCCAGTGGCGGACCTCGTTCGACGGGGGCGGTCGCGACATCGACGCGGCCGACGCGGTCGCAGCCGACGGCCTGGGTCACGTGTTCGCCGGCGGGTTGTCGGTGGCGGGCACCGGTACGCAGGACTTCACCGTGGTCAAAGCCGACGTCGACACCGGAGCTCTGTTGTGGCGGCAGGCCCTCCCCGGTGCCGGCACCGGCCCAGGCGTGACCGCCAACCACGTCGACGACATCGCCGTGGACCGGCGTGGTGACCCGCTCGCGGTGGGTGTGCTGTCCACCGCCGCCGGCGGGCCGGACTTCGCCGTCGTGAAGTTCAACGGCCGGACCGGCAGTCCGCTCTGGCAGGTCTCCCTCCGCGGCAACGCGCCGGGTCAGCAGGACGAAGCGAAGGCTGTGGTCGTCGACGCCAACGGCGACGTCTACGCCGGCGGGTACGTATTCGACAGCGGATCGTTCGAGGTGTTCACCGTGGTCAAGATCGATGGCCACACCGGCCGTGTGGTGTGGCGGCGCGCGCTGAGGGGTACCGGGCAGCTGTACAACACACAGGTCAACGCCCTGAGCCTCGACCTGTCCGGGAACCTCGTCGCCGCGGGCTCAGTCGTCGACTCCGTGCAAGGCGAGCAGTTCACCGTCGCCAAGTTCGACGCGCGCAACGGCAAGGCGCTGTGGCGACGCGATCTCACCGGGCACGCGGCTCGTCCGAACAACCTGCAGGACGAGGCCTACGCAGTCAGCATCGACCACGACGGCAACGTGGTCGCCGCGGGCATGGTCGTCAACGACGGAACGCAAGCCGACCTGTTCGTGGTCAAGCTCGCCGGCAGCACCGGCACCGAACTGTGGCGCCGCTCCCTCGACTCCGGCAGCCGCAGCACAGACCTCGCCCACGCTGTCGCGGTCGACGACGCCGGCGACGTCGTGGTCGCCGGCGTCAGCACCGGCACCGGACCCAACCGCTTCCTGGTTGTCAAGCTGGCTGGTGCCACCGGCAGCGTGCGGTGGCGAACAAGTCTGCCCGGCGGCGAGGCTCGGTCGGTGCTCGTGGTTGTCGGGAACGTCGTGGCGGCCGGTGACCTCGGTAACGATCTCGCCGTCGAAACCTTCGACGGCACCGCCGGAACCCGAGTACGTGACAGCCGGATCGACGGCCCTTCGCACGGGTTCGACTACGCCTTCGACGTCACCGCCGCCGACGGTGGCCTCATAGCCGGCGGATCGGTGCAGCGCCCCGGCACCTCAGCCGACTTCACACTCGCCCGCCTCACGATCTGACGCCACACCGATCAACTCGAGCAGCCAGACGGCGGCTTGGCGGGCGACCGATCCGGGGCGCTCAGATCGATCGGTATGCCACAGAGGCCAGGAAGCTACGTGCCGCCCCTCTCGAGGCGTCGGCGTGCGTTCATGCGACGGTGTGCCAGTCCGACCAGCCTCCATCAGAGGCCTGAGGTCGAGTCCGCTCACGAGTCCGCAGTCGCGTCGGGATCGGTGGGCGGCCCGCAATGAAGTCCGACACGAACGAGGCGACTGTGCCGTTCAAAGCTGATTCGTGCGCGGTCGTACCGCACCGTCCTGCGGGTGGCGTCCGCGGGCGCCCGGCGCGGGGGCCGACCGCTCCTCGCCTCGGAGATCCGGTCACGATGCCGAGCCACCCACGCGGTAGGTGTAGGGCAGGGCGGCCACTTCGCCGGCGACGTGCTGCACAGGATCCCAGTCCTCGACGTACACGGTGCCGGCGACTGTCTTGCCCGTGGTGCCGCGGGGCGTGATGGTCACGGCGATGTCGGCGGACGCTCCCGGACCGAGCACCACCGGGGTCACCCGACCGTGCGCGTTCGCGTCGAGGGCGGCGGGCCACGGGTTGCCGGTCGCGCTGGTGACCGCGGGGTCGAACCCGCGCAGCCGGGCGAATGTCGTGACTGACGTCGCGACAGTGGTCGGCGCCCCGTCGGGGCCGAACGGTCCGATCAGGGCCGGTTGGATCAGCCACGTCCCGTCGCTGAGTTGCGGGGCGCTGGTCCCGATGGTGAGTCGACCGTTCACGGCACTGCCGTACACGTCCGGGGCGAAGGTGTATCCGTCGTCGAAGACGTCGCCGACACCCATAGCGGTCTGGATCGGTGTCATCGCGCTCAGCGTCGTGGTCAGCACATCGGCGAACGGCGGAACGGTCACCGACGTCGACACCTGGCCGGTGGGCGGTATCGCGACGGAGGCGGCGCCGACCAGCTGGCGCACCACCTCGGTACCGGTGCGGGCGTCGAGGACGTAGGCGTGGGTGGCCGACGTCGTGTTCACGACGTGAACCGTTGCAGTATGCGCTGATCCGGCGGTCAGGGTCGTGGTGGCGGACACCGGTAGGCCGGTGGCGGTCACCGGGGCGGCACCGGTCAGGACCGTGCCGGAATAGGGGATCCCTGTTGCTCGACCACTCACCGCGCCGTCGATGCCGAACACGATCTCCCAGCGGCCTGGTTCGGGTGCGACCGCGTAGAGGTCGAGTTCGGCCTGGCCCGTGGCAGGGTCCGTGGCGCCGGGGGGCAGCGTCGTCTGCCGGTCCAGCGCGTTGCCCGACGGCGCGACGAGGTATCCCGCCACGTCCTGCCCGGTCGCACCCGTGAACGACAACGCCGCGTGCAGAGCGGGGCTCCCGGCCGGGACGTCGACGAAGACCTGATCCGCGCCGGCGAGCACGCTCGCGCGGCCGTTGCCGCCCGCGAGGCTGCCGGAGAACCGCGCCACCGCCCCGTTCGTCACGGCGAGGACGTTGCGGACGACCACCGGGACCGTCGTGAGGATGCGGCCGGTGGCGGGATCGGTGATCCGCGCGGCGTACACGTGGTCGCCCGCCGCCGTGGCAGCCGGGACCACCGGACGGACCTGGGCGGTTCCGCTCGCCGGTACGGTGACGGAACGGGCACCGCCGACGGTGACGTCGTGGTACGCCGTGACGACCGCGGTGCCGTGGGTGATCGGCCCGGAGTTGGCGCCGATGAGGTACGTCCAGGTTCCCGGGCGGGGGTGGACGGCCTCGATGGCAAGCGAGTTCGACGGTCCCTGGCTGTAGGCGTCGTTCGCGACGTTGCCGGCCGGGTCGAACAGGTCGGCGAACGCGTCGCTGCTCCGGGTGGGGTCGGGCCACGCCGCTGACACCGAGATGCGATCGGTGCCGGGTGCAACGGTGAAGGTGACCGCCTGGCTGAACGACCCGGTCGGGAAGCGGAACTGCAGCTGCTGCGTGCCGCTCACCCGGCTCGCGACGGTCTGCACCGCCACCGGGCGTGGCGTCGACGACGGGTTGGTCACCGTGAGCGAGGCGGTGTGGGACGAACCCTGCGGGCCGGCGAACGTCAGCGCGGTGGGGCTCACCAGCACGTCGCTCGTCGCCGGGGGTGTCGCCCGGCGGACTGCCCCGGCGAGCCGCACGGCCCGCAGCGCGTCGACCTGTCCCGCGCCCTGCTCGTCGGCGGTGCCGGTGATGATCTGCTTGACCAGCCGCGGCGTCGGTGAGGCCCCGCCGTGCGTGCGGCGGTAGCGGTCGATCACCAGCGCGGCCACCCCGGCGGTCAGCGGCGCCGACTCACTGGTGCCGGCGAAGCGTTGCAGGCCGGCCGTGCTGCCCGGGAAGACCGGGCAGTCCGGGAACCGCGCCGTGTCGGTCGAGCAGAGCGACCAGCCCTCGTACCCGGGTGCGACCACGTCCACGGTCCTCCCCGTGCCCGCTACGCCGGTGGAGGAGAAGAACCCCGGTGCGCCGGCGTACCAGCTGCGGCCGGCGCGGAAGAAGCCCAACTGGAACAGGTTCCGCAGCTGCGACGTCGCACCGACCGCAAGGATGCCGTCCGCACCGCGGTTTCCTCCGGCGGGCTCCCCGATCGTGTTGCCGACCCCGCCGTCGCCGCTCGCGGCCACGACTGTCACTCCCGCCGTGACGGCGGCCGCGTTGGCGAGGGCGATCGGGGTGTCGTCGGTGTCGGGGTAGTAGTTGCCGGCGAACGACTCGTTGAGGACGTCGACGTGCGCGACAGTGACGGCGTAGTCGACGGCCGCGACGAACGACGAGTCGGTCGATCCGCCGTTGTCGAAGGCCTTGAGAGCGACGACGTCCGCGCCGGGTGCGACGCCGACCACCCGGATGGTGCAGCCGGCCGGCACGGTTCCGAGGTCGCCGAGATCGTAGGTCTGATTGCCCTGCGCGGCGATCGACGCGGTATCGCCCATCGACTCGCCGATGTCGACCGGCGCGTTCGTGCCGGTGCCCTGGAAGTCGCGGTAGTCGACCACCGCCGAAGTGCCGTCGGGGCGACGCAAATCCGGGTTGTCGACATCGACGCCGTTGCCGATCACCCCGACCCGCACCCCCGCGCCGGTCGACATTGGCTGCGCCGCGGGTTGCGGGGGGTCGTCCGACGCCACGTGCATCAGCGGAAGGGCCTCGGGGTTCAGCTGGGGGTGTGACGGATCAGCGGTGCAGACAGAGGGCGGGGCCGCGACCGCCGGCGCCGCGCCGGCCGACCGGTCGCGGCGCACGGG
>CAXUNA010000337.1:0-4910 GCA_964252095.1 uncultured Jatrophihabitans sp.
CAGCAGGTGCGCCCGGACGGCGTCGACCCGGTGGTGCCCGGCGAGCGCGGGATCGGTCGCCGCCGCCTCCAGCGCCCGCAGCCCGAGGACGGGGCCGGCCACCATCGCCAGGGCGACGACGCGGCTCAGGGTCACCATCGGACCGGGGGCCACCACGGCGAGCATGTCGTAGAGGCCGAGCACTTCCCGCCAGTCGGTGTCGGCCGCCGTCGGCGCCTCGGCGTGCACCGCGGCGATCGCCGCCTGCAGCTGGTACGGCCCGATCGTTGCAGTGGGCAGCGTTGCCTCGAGCAGCGAGATCCCCTCGGCGATCTGCCCGCGGTCCCAGCGGCTGCGGTCCTGCTCGGCCAACGGGACCAGTCGACCGTGCTCGTCCGAGCGCGCGGCCCGCCGGGAGTCGGTCAGCAGCAGCAACGCGAGCAGGCCGGCCACCTCACCGTCGTCCGGCAGTTCCGCGCGCAGCATGCGGGTCAACCGGATCGCCTCCCGCGACAGCTCCACGCACTGCAACGCGTCGCCACCGCTCGCCGTGTGTCCCTCGGTGAACACGAGGTACAGCACGCGGAGCACGGCGGCGACCCGCGCCGGGCGTTCGTCGTCGTCCGGGGGTGTGAACCGCAGCCCGCTCGCCCGGATCCGCGCCTTGGCCCGGCTGATCCGCTGACCCACCGTGGCCTCCGGCACCAGCAGTCCGCGGGCGATCTGCGCCGTGGTGAGCCCGCCGACGGCCCGGAGCGTCAGCGCCACCTGGGCCGCCGGGGTGAGCGCCGGGTGGCAGCACAGGGTCAGGAGGGTGAGCGAGTCGTCGCGGCCGGTGACGGGCGGCGGGTCCTCCACCGGCTCCGCGGCCGCCGGTGCCGTCGCGAGCTCGCGGCGCCGCCGCGCGTCGTCCTGCCGCCGCCCCTCGATCCACCGCCGCGAGGCGACCCGGACCAGCCAGCCCGCGGGGTTGTCCGGGACGCCGTCCGCGACCCACTGCGTCGTCGCGGCGAGCAGCGCCTCCTGCACGGCGTCCTCGCAACGGTCGAAGCCCTCGTACCGGCGGGCGACGGTCGCGAGCACCCGCGGGGTGAGCTCACGCAGCAGCGTCTCGACCTCCGCGGGTGCGCTCACGACGCCGCGGGGTCGCCGTCCTCCCACCCGCGCGGGTCCCACAGCGGGCGGACCTCGACGTGGTTGAACGCGGCGTCCGGCACCCGTGCGGCGATCCGCTCGGCGGCCGCGAGGTCGTCGCACTCGACGAGGTAGAAGCCCGCGAGCTGCTCCTTCACCTCCGCGAACGGCCCGTCGGTCGAGATCAGCTCGCCGTCGCGGACCGAGACGCGTCGTGCCGCCTCCGGGCCCATGAGCCCGCCGGAGACGACGAGCACGCCTTCCTCCATGAGCGAGTCGGTGAGCTGGTAGTGCGCCTTGCCGAAGTCAGCGCGCTCGCTGTCGCTGAGGGTCTCCCAGTGCGCCAGGGAGGTGGCGTTGCTCTGCACCATGACGAGGAATCGCATGTCGTTCTCCATTCGGTCGGCGACATCGTCTCAGTACGACGTCGGCACCCCGGTGTCGAAACCGGACCGTCTGCTTCGACAGCGGGGTGGACGGCGCCGCACCCGATGGCGCCGACGGACACCCGGAGGACCCCATGACCGAGACCATCACCGACGAGACCGCGATCCGCGCCCTGGTCGACGAGCGGGTCAGCGCGATGGAACGTGGCGACGCCGCGGCGATCGTCGCGAACTACCTGCCGGGCGCCGTGGTCTTCAGCCTCGCGCCGCCGCTCGTGCAGCCGGTCGACGGCGCGCGGGACCCCGCCGCGCTGCAGGCGTGGTTCGACGACAAGGGCGGGCGGGTGCCCTACGGGGTGCGCGACCTCGTGGTCACCGTGAGCGGCGACCTCGCGTTCACCACCGCGCTCGAGCGGATGGGCGACGAGGCCGGCCCCTTCCAGCTCTGGTTCCGGGTGACGCTGGGGTTGCGGCGCGTCGACGGCCGGTGGCTCATCGCCCACGAGCACGAGTCGACCCCGTTCCTCATGGACGGCTCGGGTCTCGCTGCGAACAACCTCAGACCCTGAGCCGGGTTACCCTGGGTCGACCCGTCACGACCGATTCGACCCAGGGTGGACATGACGACTCGCCTGTCGACCAGCCGGTCCCGCTGGACCGCGTTCGCCGTCGCCGCCGCTGCACACGGTGAAGCTGGCGACCAACCCCGTGCCGGCCGCGCCGGCGAAGCCGAAGGTCCCGCACGACGACGTCGCCCCGGCCGCGCCCACCGGGTTCCGCATCACCGGCCCGGCGTTCGACATCCCGGCCAAGGTCTGCGGGATGGACAACGTCCGCCCGCTCGACCCGCCCGGCGACCAGTACCACACGGTCTGCTGGGTGCAGGAGGGCTTCGGGGTCGCCCCCGGCGTCGGCTCCGGCGGGACCAGCTACATCCTCGGGCACTCCTGGGCCGAGGCGCCACTGGTGCTGACGCCGCTGTCGACCACCGCGATGGCACACATCGACATGGCCAAGCCGGTCGCGCTCGCCGGCGTGCCGACCTACCCCACCACCGCGATCAACGGGTACAAGGTCGTGCTCACGACCCCCAACGGCGTCCTGACCTACACCGTGGACAGTGCGTACGCGGTGGCGAAGTCGCAGGCCGCGAACGTCGCGCCGCTGATGGCCGAGCACACCCCGAACCGGCTGGTCATCATCACCTGCGGTGTGAACGACGGCGCGGACGTCGACGTCAACATCATCGTCAACGCCACGCTGACGTCGTCGCAGAAGGTCTGAGTCAGGTCGCGCGCGGCTGCCGGTCGGGGTGGCCGCGCTCCTGCAGCACCCAGCCGTTGCCGTCCGGGTCGCTGAACCCGGACAGGCTGTTGTAGTCGGCGTGGGCCGGATCGACGCCGTCCGCCCACCCGGTCGGTGTCATGTGCCGCAGCGGCTCGACATCGACGCCACGGGCCGCGAGCTCCGCGTGCGCCGCCTCGATGTCGGTGACCACGAGGTACATCCCCGAGACCGGTCCCGCGGACGCCGTGCCCAGCCCGATCCCGAACATGATCGAGGCCGGTGAGCCGGGCGGGGTGAACTGCACGATGCGGAAGGCGTCCCCGTTGACCCAGTCGACGTCGAGGCCGAACCCGGCGACGTCGGCGTAGAACGCCTTGGCGCGGTCGACGTCGGCGACCGCCAGCGTGACGGCCTCGAAGCGGAAGTCCATGGACGCGCATCCTGCCCGCACGGGAACGCAGGTGACAACGACGGCACACTGGAGGGGTGGACCAGCCGCACGTCGTGACCGTCAACGTCGGCGCCGCCGAGCCCAACCCGTACAAGCGCACGCACACCACCGGCATCGGCAAGCGCCCGCAGACCGGGCCGGTCGAGGTGCGCGACCCGGGGCCGAAGCGCGGTGGCCTGGGCAGCGGGCTGGTCGGCGACCACATCGGCGACCACCGTCACCACGGCGGCGACGAGCAGGCGGTCTACGCCTTCGCCCGCGAGGACCTCGACCGGTGGGAGCAGCGGCTCGGGCGCGACCTGCCCAACGGCTTCTTCGGCGAGAACCTCACCACCGCCGCGATCGACCCGAACGACGCGCGGCTCGGCGAGATCTGGCGGATCGGCGACATCGTCGAGCTCCAGGTGACCTGCCCGCGCGTGCCGTGCGCGACGTTCCGCGGCTGGGTCGGCGAGCGGGGCTGGGCCAAGATGTTCACCGCCGACGCCCGCCCCGGCGCGTACTTCCGGGTGCTGGTGCCGGGCACGATCCGCTCGGGCGACCCCGTCACCGTGCTGCGCCGCCCCGACCACGACGTCACGATCTCGCTGACCTACCGGGCGATGGTCGGCGAGCCCGAGCTGCTGCCCTCGCTCACCGCCGCGGGCGACGACCTCACGGCCGAGCTCGCCGAGCTGGTCGCCGCGCGCGAGCCGATCACGCTGGACTGAACCGGCCGACCTGCGAGATCACGGCGGAGTTCGTTCGGCCCGCTCGGTTCAGGCCGTCCAGCGCGGGGCCTCGGCGGTGGGGCGGTGCGGGTCGGCGGCGGCGCGGCGCAACCGCGTGACCGCCTCGGTGAGCACCGGCGCTGGCGTGGCGAACGGGATCCGCAGGTAGCGGTCGTGCGTGCCCGCCAGCGCGAACCGCGGACCGGGCACCACGCGCACCCCGTGGGCGCGGGCCGCGGCGGCCAGCCGGGTGCTCGACGCCCCCTCTCCGAGGTCGGCCCACACCACCATGCCGCCCGAGGGCCGCACCGCCGGCCACCCGGCGTCGTCGAGCAACGCGAGCAGGTGGTCCCGGCGGGCCCGCAGCCCCCGCATCCGCTCGGCCCGGATGGCGTCGAGGTTGGCGAAGACCTCGACGCCGAGCAACTGCTCGAGCACCGGGGTGCCGATGTCCTGGGACGCCCGGGTCGACCCGAGTCGGGCGGCGACGCCCGCCTCCGCGCGGATCCAGCCCAGCCGCAGGCCGCCCCACGCGAGCTTCGACAGTGACCCGACGGTGATGACGTCCCGGCCGAAGGCGGCGAGCGGGCGGCGCGGTTCGAGGTCGTCGTCGAGGTCGAGCTCGGCGAAGGTCTCGTCGGCCACGATGCGGGTGTGCGGCAGCGCGCGCACCAGGCCGCGGCGCTGCGCCTCCGAGGCGTGCGCGCCGGTGGGGTTCTGGTGGTCGGGGGTGACGATCGCGACCACCGGTGCGGGCCCCCGCCGCGGCCTGCCGACCACCGTCGACCAGGTGCTCATCACCCAGGGCGCGCTGCACGGCTGGGACCTGGTGCTGCGGACGTTCGTCCGGCCGGGCGAGGTCGTCGGGCTGGAGGCCCCCACCTACGCCGGGTGCGCCGACGCCGCCCGCGCCCACCACGTGCACCTGTCGGTGGCCCCGACGCGGGTCACCGCGATCACCGG
>CAXUNA010000338.1:0-4904 GCA_964252095.1 uncultured Jatrophihabitans sp.
CTCATGCGCCACCCCGTACTGCGACGCGCCCATCCGGCACATCGACCACCACCACCCCCACACCCGCGGCGGACCCACCAGCACCGACAACGCCCACGGCACCTGCGCCTGGTGCAACCACACCAAATCCGACCGCATCCCCGCACGAACCGACCCACCACCGACCCGACCACCCCGGCGACGGCCACGCCGCTCCCGCGTCGAACGCTTCGCCCGCCGACGGATCGCCGCCGCAGTACGCCTCCGGCCAGCCGTGGTGGTCGATCTGCCACGTCACCACGGCCGCCGCGAGCAGTAGCTGGATCCGCGCGATCGGGTCTAGTCTCTCGCGCAGGGCGTGGTCCACGCCCCACCTCGGAGGGTCGTCCCAGCGCGACCACGGTGAGAGGCAAAGGGGCCCGGCCTCGGATCGCTGTCACGGTTCCGTTCGTCTCGCGTGTCGACGGCGGCTGGGAGCTCGGCGCGGGGACGTGGGAGCACCGATGACCGCCGACAAAGCCTTCAAACACCGCGTGCGCGCCCGGGCGCGCCGGACCGGGGAGTCCTACACCGCGTCGCTGCGCCACTTCCGGCCGGAGGCCGCGGCAGCCGCGGCGCCCGAGGAGAGCACCTTCCGGCTCGCGGTCGCACAGGTCGACGCACCGACCGACCCCCGCGACGCAGCGTCGCTACGCCGCGTGGGGCACGACATCCGGCAACTCATGACCGACGCGGGGAACCAGGGCGCCCGCCTGGTCCACTTCGGCGAGGGCGCGCTGTGCACGCCGGACAAGCGGATCATGTCCAGCGATCCGACGACGGTGGCGGCCGCCGACTGGACCCGGTTCGACTGGAGCACCCAGCGCCGGGAACTCCGGCAGATCGCGGCCCACGCGGCGCAGCTGCGACTCTGGACCGTCGTCGGGGCCGTCCACCAGCTCAGCGAGCCGCACCGACCGCACAACAGCCTCTACGTCGTCGACGACCACGGCCGCGTGGTCACCCGCTACGACGAACGCATGCTCTCGAACACCAAGGTCAGTCACCTTTACACGCCGGGGACGACCGCGGTCACCTTCGACGTCGAGGACGTGCGGTTCGGGTGCGCGCTCGGGATGGAGAGCCAGTACCCCGAGTTGTTCGCCGAGTACGAACGCGCCGGTGTGCACGGTGTGTTGCTGTCGACGATGGACAACGGCGCCGTCTTCGCTCTGCAGGCCCGGGCGCACGCCAGCACCAACAGCTACTGGGTCAGCTACGCGACGCGGACCGCGGACGCTTCCGCCGCGCCGTCCGGCCTGGCCACACCGGACGGCGACTGGGCCGACCGCTGCCCGGCGCAGGAGAACGCAGCGCTGGTCGTCGTGGACGTCGGTCGCGACCACGAAGGTCGCGCCCGGCCGTGGCGTCGAGCGGCGCGCTCGGGGCGATACGTGGACGCCGTCGTCGGAGACGACCCTCGCACGCGCAGAACAGCCTTCTGACGAGGAGCCGGAGCGTCACGGGCGCAGCGCGCGGCCCCCGGCCCAGGTCTGGGCGACATCGGCCGACGACGCGAGCGCGAAGACGCGGGCGAGGGCGTCGGACGGGCCGGTGGCGTGGTCGAGGTTGACGGCGAGCGTGCCGCCCTCGACCGGACGCAGCCAGACGGCGTCGAACTCCTTGCCCACGCCGAGGTCACCGGTGCGGGCGGACAACCCGAGCGCCTTCGCCCCGGCGGCGGTGGCGAGGTACAACAGGTGGGCGGGCCCGAGCGGGAGACCGTCGCTGCCCAGCAGTTGCTGCATGAAGTACGCCTGCAGTGCCTCCTTGCCGACGAACGGACCGGTACCGGCACCGACGTCGGAGCCGAGCGCGACGGTGACACCGTGCTCCACGTGGCGTCGCAGCGGGAACAGCCCGCTGCCCAGGGCGGAGTTGCTGGTCGGGCAGTGCGAGACCGCAGCGCCGTGCTCGGCCAGGAGTGAGAGCTCGACGTCGGTGGCGTGGACGTTGTGCGCGAACACGCTGCGCGGCGTGACCAGCCCGTGCCGGGCGTAGCTGCCCAGGTAGTGCTCGCTCGCGGGGAACAGTCCCGCCACCGTCGCGACCTCGGCCAGGTTCTCGTTGATGTGGCTGGTGAACCAGATGTCGTCGCCGAGCAGCTGCCCGCACACGTCGAGCAGCTCGTCGGTGGCCGACAGCGAGAAGCGCGGGGTGACGGCGTACCGCAACCGGCCGCGACCGTGCCAGCGGTCGATGAGCGCCTGGCTGTCCGCGAACGCCTGCTCGGGCGTGCAGTGCAACTCCTCGCGCAGGTGCCGGTCGCCCAGCACCAGACCGGTGGTGACGGCGAGGCCGGACGCCTCGGCGCGGGCGAAGAAGACGTCCATCGCCGAACGGAAGTGGGCGCCGAACACCAGTGCCGTGGTCGTCCCCGCGCGGGCGAGACCGTCGAGGAACTCGTCGGCGACGGCCGCGGCGTAGGCGTCGTCACCGAACCGGGCCTCCTCGGGCAGCGCGCACTGCTGCAGCCAGTCCAGCAACGGCATGCCGAGCCCGCCGACGGCCCGCAGCTGCGGGTAGTGCACGTGGGTGTCGACGAAACCCGGGAGCAGCAACCCGCCGCGCAGGTCCTCGACCACCTCCTGCGGGTGACGCCCACGCACCTCGACGAACGGCCCCCGCTCCGCCACCACGCCGTCGACCACCAGCAGGCCGCCGTCGGACTCCGCGCGCAGCGCCTCGTCCGCGGGAACCCGGAACGGATCGCGCGGCACGTCGAGCACCGTCGCGCGGTACAGGGTCACGACCGGTCGCCCACCCGCGGCCACGAGGGATCGGCACCGTCGGGGACGACGACCGCCGCCGGACCGGGCCGACCGCCCGACCCACCGTCGGGGGCGGCGGCGAGCATCCGCCACACCCGGTCCCGGCTGAACGGCGTCTCGTACGGCCGCACGCCCACTGCCCGGCGGATGGCGTTGCCCATCGCCGCGGCGACCGGGTTGTAGGGGCTCTCGCTCATGGACTTCGCCCCGAACGGGCCGAGGTCGTCGCTGGTCGAGGCGAAGTAGACCTCGGTGTCGGGGACGTCGATCATCTGCGGCATCCGGTACACCCGGAAGACCGGCGTGAGCACCGAACCGTCGTCGTCGATCATGACCTCCTCGTAGAGCGCCGACCCGATGGCCTGCGCCACCCCGCCCTCGACCTGGCCGCGGCACTGCTCGGGGTTCACGACGAAGCCGGCGTCGGCGGCCTGCACCGACTGCAGGATCCGCACCGCACCCGTCCCGACGTCGACCGCAACCCGGAAGGCGTGCACGTTCCAGGCCAGCGAACGGAACTCCCCGAACTCGGCGCCGCGGGCGATCACGGAGTCGCCGTCGCGGTGCTCGGCGGGCACGGCCGCGACCAGCTGGGCGAACCCCAGCACCACACCGTCGGCCGACACCCCGTTCGGTTGCATCACGCAACGGTCGACGCCCGCCCCGGTCAGCGACGACGCCGCCTCGAACAGCAGTTCCCGCAACCGCACCGCTGCACCGTGCAACGCCTTGCCGGCCACCGTGGTCCCGGCCGACGCGAACGCGCCGGTGTCGTACTCGGTGGCGTCGGTGTCGGAATGACGCAGCCGGATACGGTCGGCCGTCGTGCCCAGGACGGTCGCGACGATCTGGGTGTGCACCGTGGTGGTGCCGTTCCCGAACTCCGTGGTGCCGACACCGAGCGTGACACAGCCGCCCGCATCGACGGAGACCGATGTCTTCGCGATGTGGCCGCGGGGGGCCATGGTGGCGATCATCGAGGCGGCCATGCCCTCCCCCACCCGCCACCGGTCGCCGACCGGCGCCGCCACCCCGTTGCCGCGGCGCATCGCGTCCTGTGCGAGGTCGAGGCACTGGTCGAGTCCGTAGCTGCCGTAGAGCAGGTCGGCCTCGGGCTCGGGATGGACCGTCAGCAGCGGATCACCGTCGCGCACCGCGTTGAGGCGCCGCAGCTCGAACGGGTCGATGTCGAGTTCGAGCGCGAGCTCGTCCATCGCCGACTCGACCCCGAGGATGACCTGGCCGAGGCCGTAGCCGCGAAAGGCACCCGACGGCACGTTGTTGGTGTAGACCACCTCGGCGTCGACCCGCTTGACCGGACAGGTGTAGAGGCTCACCGACTCGGCGCACCCGTGGAACATCACGCCGATCGAGTGGTTGCCGTAGGCACCGGTGTCGGACAGCACGTCGACCTTCATCGCGGTGAGCCGGCCGTCGCGGCGCGCGCCGAGGGACACCGCCACGCGCATCGGGTGACGCACGGTGGTGCGCACGAACTCCTCGCGACGCGACATCTCGTACGCTGCCGGCCGCCCGGTCCGCAGCACCGCGAGCGCCACCAGGTCCTCGCAGAGCAACTCCTGCTTGCCGCCGAACCCGCCACCGACCCGGTGGGTGAGCACCCGCACCCGCTCGGGTGGGAGCTCGAGCAGCCGGGCGAGTTCGTCCCGCACGAGGAAGGGCACCTGGGTGCTGGTGCGGATGACGAGCCGGCCGTCGTCGTCGGTCCACCCGAGCGCGCCGTGGGTCTCGAGCTGCCCGTGCGACACCCGCTGGGTCCGCCACGTGCCGGACACCGTGACCTCGGACCGGCCCAACGCCTCGTCGACGTCGCCACCGAGGCCGTCGTGCAGCGACGCGACGACGTTGCGGCTCGCCTCGTGCACCCGGTCCAGCTGGCTGGCGTCGGGGTGCACGAGCGGTGCGCCGGGCGAGCGGGCCAGCTCGGGGTCGAACACCGCGGGCAGCAGCTCGTACTCGACCTCGATCGCGCGGCACCCGGCCTCGGCCGCCGCGGCGGTGTCCGCGACCACCGCCGCGACCCGCTGGCCGACGAATCGCACGACGTCGTCGAGCATCCTGGTGTCGTCGGGGTCGTCGAGCCGGCTCTCGTGG
>CAXUNA010000339.1:0-4903 GCA_964252095.1 uncultured Jatrophihabitans sp.
GCGTGGTGGTGCAGGTCGCGGCGGGCGACGCGGTGGACTTCGCGCCCGACGTCGGCGCGGTGGTGATCGGCGCACCGGCGGTGGTCCTCGGGGCCGGAGCCGACTGCGACACCATCGCCTTGACCATCGCGGCCTTGACCGCCGCCGCGTTCGCGAGCGTCGTGAACTTCTGGCCGAGCGTGACCGTGACGCTGTTGTCGCCGCGGGCGTCGGCGGTGATGGTCGAACCCGGCAGGTAGTACGACACCAGCAGGGCGCCGGGGGCGCGGTGCGGCCGGGACGTGACGGTGGCGACACGGGGCAGGGTGGCCTTGGGGTTGTCGTAGTGGCCGCGGCCGAACCCGGCGGCCGCGAACGCCGCGAGCGTGGAGGAGGCGAGGCCGTCGCGGCCCGCCCCGTTGAGCACGGTGACGGTCACGGCGCCGTTGACCGGCAGCTGGGGGGCCGAGGCGCAGTTGGCGGCGGAGCCCTCGTCGGCGGCGGAATCGCGGTCGGCGACGCGCACCCACACCACGACGGCCAGAACGGCCAGCGCGAGCAGGAACACGAGGGCGGGCACGGGTCGTCGTGCCGAGCGGGCGGACATCGCCGGGAAGCTTATCGGTCGTCGTGTGTGAGTCCGCGGTACGACGCCCCGCCGGGCGAGGCGGACCCGTCGCGACAGCGCTTGCGGCGGTGGGCGCCACCCGGGTCGCGAGGCGGCGGCGCGCCGGTGTGTGCGGGCCACGGGTGCGACGTGTACCGTCCCGCGCTCGGGCGACGTCGGATCGCCCGGAGAGCTGGCGGACCGTGCCCGGCGCACGGGATGAAACGACCTCGCCCCGGCGTTCCGGCGGCGCGATCCCCACTCCGACGGCGGCCGGACCTCCCAGACCCGGGAGGCCCCGGCACCGACGGAACGACGCGCGACACATCTGCACCACGCGAACGCAACGAAGGAAGAGACGATGGCCACCGATTACGACGCCCCGCGGCGTGGCGAGACCGATGAGATGGGCGAGGACTCGCTCGAGGAACTGAAGGCACGACGCGCCGAGGCGCAGTCGGGCACGATCGACGTCGACGAGACCGAACTCAACGAGGCGCTCGAACTCCCCGGCGCCGACCTGTCCAGCCTGTCCGGTGAGGAACTCACCGTGCGGGTGCTGCCCAAGCAGGAGGACGAGTTCACCTGCTCCCGCTGTTTCCTGGTCCACCACCGCAGCCGGCTCGGCCGCGAGTCCAAGGGACAGCTCATCTGCCGCGACTGCGCCTGACGACCTGACGGGCACGCCGGCCTCCGGGCCGGTGTGTCCGCGCATCGGCGCGCTGCCGCCGGCCCGTGGTGGCCGGTCGAGCAGGGGTCAGACGCCGCCCGCGAGCAGCAGACCGCCGTCGATCACCAATGTCTGACCGGTCATCCAGGCCGCGTCCGCGGACCCGAGGAACGCCACCGCCGCCGCGATGTCGGTCGGGTCCCCGAGCCGCTTGAGCGGGTACGCCGCGGCCACCTCGTCCTCCCGGCCCTCGTAGAGCGCCGTCGCGAACCGCGTCTTCACCACGGCCGGTGCCACCGCGTTGACCCGCACCGCCGGCGCCAGTTCGAGCGCCAACGACTCCGTCACCGAGACCAGCGCCGCCTTCGACGCGCCGTAGAGCGTGATGCCCGGCGCCGGGCGCAGGCCCGCCACCGAGGTCACGTTGACCAGGGCGCCACCCGGCGCGGCGAGGCCGTGCTGCAGCGCCGTGCGGACCCAGCCCAGCACCGCGAGCACGTTGACGTCGAACGTCTTGCGGGCGGCGTCGAGCGGGGCGTCCAGCAGTGGCCCGTAGGCCGGGTTGATGCCGGTGTTGTTCACCAGCAGCGAGACGTCCCCGAAGGCCTCCTGCGTGCGGGCGAGCGTCTCGACCTGGTGGTCGGCGTCGTCGGCGCGGCCCGCGACCCCGAGCGCGACCGGGGAGTCGTGCCCCGCGTTGAGGGCGGCGACCGCCTCGGCGAGCGGTTCGGCCTTGCGGGCGGTGATGCAGACCCGCGCCCCCTCGGCGATCAGCCGCTCGGCCACCGCGAGGCCGATGCCCCTGCTCGCGCCGGTGACGACCGCGGTGCGGCCGCCGTAGCGGTTCTGGGCGGGGTCAGTCGCGGTCACGCGTCTCCTCGAGGAAGCGGGCGCCGATCAGGGCATCGGCGAGGGCACGGGGGTGGCGGGTGCTGACCGCCCAGTAGGGGACCGGGTCCTCCGGATCGTCCAGGACGATCTGCACGCCCGAGCCGATCCACGGTCGGGTCGCGAGGAACGCCGCCGGGTCGCCGTCACGGCCGAGCAGCCGGCGCATGGTGTTCGCCTCGAGCCCGACGACGGTGTCGACGTACCGCACGGGGAGTTTCGCCCCGTGGACCCGCAGCTGACCGTTCTCGACGACCAGGGTGGTCCGGCCGATCCACGCCACGATGATCGCGGAACCGATGACGCCGAACAGCGCCGTGGACCAGACGGGCAGGGGTGTCACGAAGCTGATCTCGGGGGCGAGGACGAGCCCCGCGAGTGCGCCGGTGACGTACCAGCCCCACGGGCACCGCAGCCGTTCCCGGTAGCCGTCGTCGGTCACGATCGCGAGGGTAGCCTTGCCCGCCGTGACCAGCGCTGCGTCTCCCACCGGCGACGTGAAGGACGGGAGAGCGGCGCTGACGGTCGCCGTCCGGCGGCTGGACCCGTCGGTCCCGCTTCCCACGTACGCCCTGCCGGGTGACGCCGGGGCCGACATCGTGACCACCGTCGACGCCGAGATCGCACCGGGGGAGCGCGCCGCGCTCACCACCGGCATCGCGATCGCGCTGCCCGACGGGTACGCCGCGTTCGTGCACCCGCGCTCGGGCCTCGCCGCCCGCGCCGGCATGACGCTGTTGAACGCGCCCGGGACGATCGACTCGGGCTACCGCGGAGAGGTGACAGTGATCGTCGTCAACCACGACCCCAGGTCCACGCTGCGACTGCAGCGCGGCGACCGCATCGCGCAACTGGTGGTGCAGCGGGTCGAGCACGCCGAGTTCGTCGAGGTCGAGACGCTGCCGGAGTCCGTCCGCGGCGCCGGCAAGCACGGCTCGACCGGTGGCTCGCTCGCGCTCGACGGGGGTGAGCGCTGATGGCGGGCTTCCGCCGCGACCGCGGGTCGATGTCCCGCGTCGCGAAGCGCAAGCAGCAGGAGCGCGACAAGCTCGACGCCACCCCGCCGTGGCAGCACTCCCGCCACGACGACGACGGCAGCGAGACCACCGGCCCGTACGACGTCAAGCACACCCCGGACGACGACCACGAGCGCGTCGACCTCGGTGCCTTGCGGTTGCCGGTCGTCAAGGGCATCGACATCCAGGCCGAGGCCGACGCCGAAGGTCGGGTCAGCACCGTCCGGCTGGTCCGCAAGGGCACCCAGATGCAGGTCGGTGTCTTCGCGGCCCCGCGCGCCGAGGGCATCTGGGACGAGATCCGGGCCGAGATCGCGGCGTCGATGAACGACGGCGGCGGTGTGGCCGCCGAGCGTGACGGCGACCGGTTCGGCACCGAGCTGCACGGCGAACTGGCCGGGGCGCGCGGGGCGAGGACACCCGTGCGGTTCCTCGGCGTCGACGGCCCGCGGTGGTTCGTCCGGGCGATGATCGTCGGCCCCGGTGCCACCGACGAGGCCGCGGCCGCCCCGCTGCTCGACGTGTTCGCCGACACCGTGGTGGTGCGTGGCCGCGAGCCGCTGCCCGTCCGCGAGCCGGTGCCGCTGCACCTGCCCAAGGAGGAGCTGCCGGGCGAGGACGACGACGCCGACGAGGCCTGAGCTCACCGCTGTGCTTACCCTGACGGAGTGACCGAGGAGCCGCCCGACCGCGGCGACCGGCCGGACGCCCCCACGGACGTCCCGCAGCGGCAACGCACCCTGCGCGAGGAGCTCACCTCGCACGAGATGCGCGAGAAGTACCGCTCGCAGATGATGGCGTCGATCGGCGGGTGGAGCGGCACCGTCATCGCGTCGATCCCGACGGTCGTGTTCGTCATCGTCAACCTGGCGACCTCGCTGCGCACCGCGATCTACGCCGCGATCGGCAGCGCGATCGTGCTGGCGCTCTACCGGTTGGCCCGCCGCCAGTCGGTGCTGCAGGCGCTGTCGGGGCTCGTGGGCGTCGTCATCGCCGCGGTGATCGCCGGCGGCACCGGGCAGGCCCGGAACTACTTCCTCATCGGGATCCTCACCAGCTTCGCCTACGGGCTCGCGTTCCTGATCTCGATGCTGGTGCGCCGCCCGCTCGTCGGTCTGGTGTGGGAGTTCCTCGACCCCATCGGCCGGCACCACCCCACCGACGACGACGTCGAGCCCGCCGGAGCCCCCGCCGCCGTGCCGGACGACGGCGATCCGTTGCCGGGCGCCGAGGGCGCCCCGCCCTGGTACCGCCACCGGGCGCTGCTGCGGGCCTACCAGTGGGCGTCGCTGTCCGGTGTCGTGCTGTTCATGACCCGCGGCATCGTCCAGACGGTGCTCTACAGCTTGGACGAGACGACATCGCTCGGCGTCGTCAAGCTCGTCATGGGCTACCCGCTCTGGATCGCGGCGGTGATCTTCTCGTTCTGGATCGTCCGGCGCACCCGGCACCGGCTCTACCCGCCCCGCGTCGACCCCGCCGGCTGAGCCCGCCGGCGGTCGTGTGCTCCCGGCGGGTCGGGTGCGCGACCAGGCTGCGGTCCTCGGGACGCTCGGAGGTTGCACCGTTTCGAGGGTGCAACCTCGTACACGCCGCACCGGGTTCCGCCGCCTGTCCGCGGTTCCTCCCTCAAGGTCGGACCACGCGTAGGCGGGCTCAACGCCGTGGAGCTCAGCGGGCGGCGAGGACGGCCAGGCCGGCGATGACCAGCACGCCGAGGAGTGTCACGGCCCAGCCCTGCCA
>CAXUNA010000340.1:0-2453 GCA_964252095.1 uncultured Jatrophihabitans sp.
GCCACCGCCCGCCCCGCAGACCGACGAGCTCCCGCTCCCGAAGCGACTCGTCCGCAAGGTCCGCCGCGGCGACCAGCGCGACGCCCTGCGCGACGCGGTCTCCACCGTCGAGGCGAGGGTGCCGGCCGACTTCCGGATCGCGATCGTCACCGGCGTGCTCGCGATCGCCGCGTCGATCGTGCAGCAGGCCCTGTTCCCGGTGTCGTCGAGCGTGCTCACCACGAAGCTCATCGGGTACGGGCTCGCCGTCGCCTTCTTCGTGCTCGGGATCATCGCGATCCGCAGCCTCGCCAACGAGCTCGCCCGGGTCAGCACCGCCAAGGGCGGCAAGACCGCGGCGCAGGCCATCCGGGTGACCACGCTGCTGGTCGGCTACCTGCTCGTCGTGCTCGTGACCCTCGGCATCATCGACGTCCGCCTCGGCAACCTGCTGGTCGGCGGGGCGCTGACCGGCGTCGTCATCGGCATCGCGGCGCAGCAGGCCCTCGGCAACGTGTTCGCGGGCCTGGTGCTGCTGTTCAGCCGGCCGTACGTGCCGGGCGAACGGATCCGCGTCAACTCCGGTGCGATCGGCGGCCCGCACGACGGCGTGGTGGTCAGCGTCGGGCTGACGTACACCGTGCTCCTCACGTCCTACGGCCCGCTCAACCTCCCCAACTCCCAGCTGCTCGCCGCGGCGATCGGCCCGCAGCCGCCCGGTGAGGACGTCGCCGACGGCACCGTCGACGACGGGTCGCAGGCGGACACCGGGGCCGGTCCGTCCGTCTCGGCCGCGTCGTCCGTACCGCCGGTGCCCGGCCCGGACGACCCGGCCGCACCGCTCCCACCGAATCGGAGGGCTTAGAGCTCCGTCACGAACTCGGCCGGGGATTTCGTCGCCCCGTCCAGAGAATCGACGGGCCTCGGGCCCTCTCCGGCGTTGCCCCTGTCGTCTGTCGGAGGGTCGGGTTAGCGTTCGCCTCCACCGAGCCTCGGTCTCAGATCCCAACGGAGGGGAATTACATGACGTCACGAGTCATCAAGTCCGGCATCGCAGTTGCGGCGGCGGCTGCCGCGCTCGCTCTCGGCGCCGGCAACGCGTCGGCGGCCACCGTGGTCTACAAGGTCACCGCGGGCAGCGCGCCCGTCGGCACCACCGTCGCGCTGACCGGCACGACCCAGGGTGCGTCCCCGCAGATCGCGTTCACCGACGCCACCACCGGCACCCAGCTCAACTGCGTCTCGGGCACCGCCCCGGGCAGCATCAAGACAGGCAGCAACCTCCCCGGGGCGAAGCTCGGCTCGATCACCGGCTCGGGCACGACCTGGACCGGCTGCACCGGCCCGCTCGGCCTGACCTTCAAGGTGACCGGCGCCAAGACCTGGGCCGTGAACGGCACCGGCAAGAACAGCACCGGCGTCCTCGGCACCATCTCCAACGTGTACGCCACGGTCGACGGCGGTTCGTCGTGCAAGTTCGTCGTCACCGGCTCGGTGCCGATCCAGTACACCAACAAGACCAGCGGGTCGTTCCTCAGCGTCCGCAACACCAAGAGCACCCTGACGGTCAGCGCGCTGACCGGCGGCTGCTTCGGTGCGGTCAACAACGGTGACAAGGCCAACTTCACCGGTACGTACAAGATCAACGCGACCAACGCGGCCTACAACCCCGTCAAGGTCACCGGCGCCTGATGCACCCGCCGGTCCGTGTCACCGACCGGTCCCGCACCACGAGGAGAACGATGAAGACCAGTTCCCGCGCGCTCGCTGCGTCGTCGGTGGCGCTGATCGGAGCCGCCACCGCGCTCACGGTCGTCGCCGCCCCCGCGTCCGCCGCCCCGGCCCTCACCGTGGCCTACGACGCCTCCGGCTCCACGGTGGTGACCAAGCCGAACTCGACCATCAAGCTCGGCCCCACCACGCTCACGAACTACCTCAACGCCGACGGCACGTTCACCGCGGACCTGCCGCTCCCGGCCACGACCTCGCAGTTCAAGGTCATCGGCCTGGTGCCGGTCAAGGCGACCGTCAACTTCGTGCCCACCGGGCCCGCGACGGGCAAGCTCGTCTCGAACCCGACGCCGGCCGTGTCGGCCACGGCGACGTACTACATCAAGCTCTCGAACGTCACGCTCGCCGGCATCCCGGCCTTCGTCGGCACCAAGTGCCAGACCTCGGCGCCGGTCTCGATCCCGGTCGCCACGCCGGCCGGCCAGAAGTTCGACATCACCAAGGGCGGCAACCTCACCGGGACGTACACGATCGGCAAGTTCGCGAACTGCGGTCTCACGACCGGGCTCGTCAACCTGTTGGTCCCCGGGGCCGGGAACACCGTGCAGTTCACGCTCTCCAACGGTCGGATCGTCTCCTGACGCACGACTCCGCCGCCTCGACCGAGGCGGCACCGGAACCCGGGGCCGGGGGGCCCCCCCCCCCCCCGGGGGGGGGACCCCCCCCGGGGGGGGGGCCCCGGG
>CAXUNA010000340.1:2463-4875 GCA_964252095.1 uncultured Jatrophihabitans sp.
CCCGCCCCCCCCCCCCCCCCCCCGCCCCCCCCCCGGGCGCCCCGCCCCCCGGGGCGGGCGGCCGCCCCCGGCCCCGGGTTCCGTCATCCGCGCCGGGGGCTGTCACGCGTGCTCCGTCCGCTCATCGCGCTTGCCGTCGGTGCCCTGGTGGTGTCGTCGTTGACCGGCGCGGCGGCGCAGCCGGGCGACACCGGGTCGACCACGACCGCCGGCACCGCCGCGGGTCCGCTCGCGGCCGCCGGTGACTGCAGCGACACCACCGGCAAGCCCTATGCGACCGGACTGCCCCCGCTGACGTGTCTGAAGAACCCGTTCACCGGCGGCACCCTGTTCCAGGACCAGGGCTCCACGTTCGGCCCGATCACCCAGACGGTCGGGCGGTCGAAGATCTCGTTCAACTTCGACGACACCGTGCTGCGCGTGTTCTACATCCTGTGCAGCACGACATTCCCCGCGACGTACCCCGTCTGCCCGTTCGACGCGCACTTCCCGGCGAAGGACCTCACGGTCACCACGGGCTACTACGGCATCTTCGCCGACGCCTACGTGCAGAGCCCGAAGGGTGCCGCCCCGCAGTACGGCGCGTTCGCCACCAAGCGGGTGACCACCATGGCGTTCGGCTCGATCCCGGTGACCGCCGACGTCACCGTGCGCCAGCACTACGACAGCACCGGCACGGTGGTCCCCTTCAAGCTGGCCTGGTTCCAGTCCCAGAACCAGGTCAACCCGGGCAAGGAGGTGCCGGGGTACGAGACGTACGGCAAGTCGCCCGGCAGCGGCTACTTCTTCGGGCCGCCGGCACTCATCACCGGGCCGGTCGACATCGAGGTCACGAACGTGACCGTCGACCAGGTGCCGGTCGACGTCGGGTCGAACTGTCACGCGACGACCGATCTCGGGCTGACCTCGCCCGGCGGCTTCTACCAGTCCGGTTTCCCCGTGAAGAACAAGCCGGGCGCGTACCAGCCGTTGCTGCAGGGCAAGAGCTACCTCGAGGGCACGGTCGACGTCCCGGCCTTCACCGGGTGCGTGGCGGGCGGCCAGGACCTCAGCCCGCTGCTGACCGGCACGATCTCCGGTCCCGACAACCCGGTCGACGTCACCCAGCAGACGGCGCTGCAGCCCTACGGGTGCATCGCCGACCCGAAGCTCAAGGCGTGCGACACGAAGCACCCGGCCACCACGTACGGCCCCTGAGACGACCCGGGACGGTCAGCTCTCAGCGGCGGCGTCCGCCTCCCACTGCAACAGCGCGCCGCGCAGGGCGAGCAGCATCTCGACCCGCGCGTTGCGGTCGCGCAGGCACTCGCCGAACATCTCGGACAGGCGCGCGAACTGGTAGTGCGCCGTCTGCCGGTGCAGCCCGAGCGAGTCGGCGATGTCGGCCTGGCTGCCGCCGCGCTCGAGCCAGGCGGACAGCAGCCGCGCGTACTTGAGCCGCTTGGGCGCGGACAGGGCGAGCAGCGGACCGAGTCGCCGTTCCACGAGCAGGTCGGCCACCGACGGGTTGGCCAGCACCATGAGCGTCGGCAGGTGGTCGTCGCAGACCAGCACCGACTCGGCGGGCAGCAGTCCGGTCTGGCGCAGCCGGGTCGCGATCTGGGCCCACTGCAACGATCGCGGGGCGTCCTCGAGCCGCACGGCGGAGCCGATCGTGAGCTGGAGTGCGCCGTCGCCGCCGTCGAGCCCGCGCAGGCTCTCGACGACCTCGTCCCGCACCGGTGCCGGGACGACCAGCACGGGCGTCGGCGTCTCGGTGCTGGACAGCACGTCCGGGCCGAACAGCGGCCGGACGTCACGCCCACCGGTGCCCCGCACGTCGACGACCTGCACGTGCTCGGGCAGCTCCCAGCCGATCCGCTCGGCGAGACCGACGATCGCCTCGAACGGGGTCGACGGCTGGTCGAGCAGCATCTTCACCAGCCGGGTGCGCAACCGGTCGGCCTGCGAACCGCGGGCGAGCGCGGCCTCCTGGTAGCCCTGCGCCGACAACCCGGCGAGCCGGTCGATGAAGGCGAACAGCGTCGCGGCCAGCGCGGCCACCGTCTCCGGCGGGAGCGGCGCCCGTTCGAACAGCGTGGTCATCCGCCGCCACGCCACCATCGAGCCGATCCGGTAGGCCGCGAGCAGGACGTCGTGGGAGCGGCCCTCCTGCGCCTCGAGCCGCCCGAGCGAGCGGAAGACGTCGTCGAACTCCGGGGTGCTCCGTCCGTGGACCAGCTGCGTGACGAACGTGGTCAACGCCTGCTCGACGCCGCGCCGCGTCGACGTGCCGTACGGGCCGTCCAGCGCCCGGCGGTACTCGGGGATCTCGGCGCGGATCGCGGCGACGATCTCCCGGGACAGCGCGGGTACCTCGGCCGGCAGGATGGTCGCGACCCAGCGCCGGGGCAACGTCGGCCACTCGACCGC
>CAXUNA010000341.1:0-4869 GCA_964252095.1 uncultured Jatrophihabitans sp.
GGACGACCCGCATTGAGTCCCTGCGACTCACGGTAGTGACAACGCACGGCGGGCGTGGTCCGTGCCGCGGGCCCCGGTGTTGCGCCGACGGCGAACGCCCGGGCGCCGGTAGCGTCCGCCGACGTGGGCAGTTGGCTGGACGGCGTCGCCGCGCACGACGCGTGGGCGCTGTGGCTCGCCGCCCCGGCGGTCGGCATCGCGCTGGTGTGTCTCGGCGTCTGGTGGTGGTCGCGCCCGGCGCGGCCCGCGACCACCTCGCGCAGCATCGCGGGTCACCACGCCTACCTCGACGCCCTCGCGCAGAGCCCGCGCGAACGGGTGGCCGCGCCGTCCGCCGACCTGCCGGTCGTCGTGGTCGACCCGCTCGCCCACGCCGTCGTCCTCGACGCCACCGACGAGCTCACCGTGGCCGAGGCCGACGACACCACCGTGACACTGCACGCCTGAGCACCACGGGTCGGCTGGTTACAGTGCCAGCGTGAGTCGCCGCCTGCGTGCCCTCGTGGTCTCGGGCGTCCTGTTCGTCGTCACGGTCCTGGTGGCGATCGCGCTGCCCGTGCCCTACGTCGTCCTCGGCCCCGGCGTCACGCTGAACACCCTCGGCAACGACCCGAACGGCAAGCCGATCCTCACCATCTCCGGCGGGGCCGTGCGCACGACGTCGGGCAACCTCAACCTCACCACCGTGAGCGTGTCCGGCGACCGCGTCAACGCCGTGCAGGCGCTCGCCGGGTGGCTGCGCGGCGACCAGATCGTCGTGCCGCGGGCGTCGGTCTACCCGCCCGACAAGAGCGAGCAGCAGACCAACCAGCAGAACGCGCAGGACTTCACGGACTCGCAGAACAGCGCGGAGGCGGCGGCTTTCTGTGAGCTCGGCTACCCCAAGGGCTTCGGCATCCTCTCGGTCACCAGCGCCAACGCCAAGAAGGTGCTCCAGCCCGGCGACGAGCTGGTGAGTGTCGCCGGCACCGAGGTCAGCTCGTCGGCCTCGTTGCGCACGGTGCTCACCGGCCAGCGGCCCGGCGCGAACGTGGCCGTCACGGTGGTCCGCGCCGGGAAGACGCTCGACCGGCAGGTCGTGCTCTCCACGCCGACGCAGGGCGCGAAGGGCGCCAGCATCGGCATCGGCGTCCAGGACGACGTGTGCCTCGCGCCGTACCAGATCGACTTCGGGCTGGCCGACGAGATCGGCGGTCCGTCGGCGGGGTTGATGTTCGCGCTCGGGATCATCGACAAGATCGGGACCGACGACCTCACCGACGGCCGGTTCATCGCCGGCACCGGCACGATCGACGCCACCGGGAAGGTCGGCCCGATCGGCGGGATCCAGCTGAAGATGATCGCGGCGAAGGACGCCGGCGCGTCGGTCTTCCTCGCGCCCGCCGACAACTGCACCGATGTCCTCGGCAACATCCCGAAGGGCCTCGACGTCGTCAAGGTGACCGCACTGTCCGACGCCCTGTCCTCGTTGCACACGCTCGAGAGCGGCGGCACGGTCCCGCACTGCTGACGCACCGGGCCCGCACAGCAACCGACCGGCCCGTCCACGGGAGCTGAGCGCGCGGTCCGCCGAGACCTCGTCGTGACCGGTGGGCCGCGTGCGTACTCGGTACGGTGAGCGCGGGATCGCGCCGGACGGTCCCACCGGACGCGGGGGATCGTGCGACCCGCGAGTTGAACCGCGGGCCCCGTGCCCGTACGGAAGCGAGTGTGCGACCCGTGGCCATGCGGCCCCCGATGCCGTCGATGCGGTTGTCCCGTCGGTCGAAGATCGCGTTGATCGTCGTCGCCGTGATCGTCGTCCTGCTGATCCTGGCGTCGTCCCTGTCGGGGTACTTCCTCGACTACCAGTGGTTCGGCGAGGTCGGCCAGCGCGGGGTGTTCACCTCGGTGCTGGTCACCCGGCTGGTCCTGTTCGCCGTCTTCGGCGCGATCATGGCCGTCGTCATCGGCGTGAACCTCGTCGTCGCCTACCGCCTGCGCCCGCCGTTCCGGCCGATGTCGCCGGAGCAGCAGAACCTCGAGCGCTACCGCAACCGGATCGAGCCGCGTCGTCGGCTGCTGCTCGGGGTGCTCATGGCCCTGTTCGGGATCGTCACGGGGCTCTCGGTGCAGGGCGGTTGGCAGCAGTGGCTGCTGTGGCTCAACGGGGTCTCGTTCCACCAGAAGGACCCGCAGTTCGGCCTCGACGTCAGCTTCTACACCTGGGACTACCCGGTGTACCGGACCATGCTCGGCTTCGCGTTCACCGCCGTGGTCTTCGCGTTCCTGCTCTCACTGATCGTCCACTACGTGTTCGGCGCGGTCCGGCTGCAGACGCCGGGCCCGAAGATGACGCTCGCGGCGCGCCGCCATCTCACCGTGCTGGTGTTCGTCTTCGTCGCGCTCAAGGCGGTGGCGTACTGGCTGGACCGCTACGGCCTGGTGTTCTCCGAGCGTGGCAACAACTTCAACGGTGCGTCGTACACCGACATCAACGCCGCCCTGCCGGCCAAGACGATCCTGTTCTACGTCGCGATCGTCATCGCCGCGGCGGTGCTCGCCAGCATGTGGCTGCGCAGTGTGCTCGTGCCGGTCACGGCCTTCGTGGTGCTGCTCGTGCTGTCGGTGCTCGCCAACGGCATCTACCCGGCCGTCGTGCAGCAGTTCAAGGTCAAGCCGAACGCGAACGTGCTGGAATCGCAGTACATCTCCCGCAACATCACGGCGACCCGGGAGGGCTACGGCATCGTCGACGCGGCGGACGGCGGGACGGTCAACTACAAGGACTACCCGGTGACCGCCGCGCCGCAGGTCTCGGCGCTGAGCAACGACAACCCGACCGTCGCGAACATCCGGGTGCTCGACCCCAACATCCTGGCGCCGACGTTCAACCAGCTGCAGTACGTCCAGAACTTCTACGGTTTCCCGAACAAGCTCGACATCGACCGCTACGACGTCGACGGCGTGACCAAGGACTACATCGTCAGCGCCCGCGAGCTCAAGGCCGCGAACCTCACCACCGACCAGTCCAACTGGATCAACCAGTACACGCGCTACACGCACGGGTACGGCTTCGTCGCGGCCGCCGCGAACAACGCCGCGGTGACGACCTCGAACGGCGCGGGCTTCGACGCCGGCAACATCCCGCAGACCGGCGACGGGTTCCCGCTGTCCCAGCCGCGGATCTACTACGGCGAGGACATGACCGACTACTCGCTGGTCGGGGCGCGGCTGCCCAAGCCCGCGGAGTACGACGGCTCGGGCGGATCGTTCACCTACGACGGCAAGGGCGGGGTCTCGCTGTCGAGCCTGGTCAACCGGCTCGCGTTCGCGGTGCACGACCGGCAGCTGTCGTTCCTGCTCAACGACGTCGCGACCGCACCCGGTGCCCGGGTGATCTTCGACCGCGACCCACGCGAGCGGGTGACGAAGGTGGCGCCGTTCCTCAAGGTCGACGGCGACCCGTACCCCGTCGTGGTCGGCAACAAGGTCGTGTGGATGCTCGACGGCTACACCACCACCGCGAACTACCCGTACTCCCAGCGCGGGTCGCTCGCGGATCTCACCGCCGACACGCTCACCGCGAACAACCGCAGCGCGGCCCTGCCCGACGACCAGGTCAACTACATCCGCAACTCGGTGAAGGCCACCGTCGACGCCTACGACGGCACGGTCACGCTCTACCAGTGGGACACGAGCGACCCGATCCTCAAGACCTGGATGAAGGTGTTCCCGGGGTTGATCAAGCCCAAGGCGGACCTGATGAACAACACCGACCTGGTCAACCACATCCGGTACCCCGAGGACCTGTTCAACGCCCAGCGCTTCATGCTGCAGCAGTACCACGTCACGGACCCGTCGTCGTTCTACTCGGCGACGGCCCGCTGGACGACCCCCGACGACCCGACCTCGACGGCCGCGACCGACCGGCCGAACCAGCCGCCGTACTACGTGCAGGCGTCGAGCCCGGACGATCCCGATTCGACCAGTGACGCGTCGTCGTTCCAGTTGACTTCGCCGATGAACGTGCAGAACGCGCAGAACCTGGCGGCCTACATGAGCGTCGACAGCAGCCCCGACGACTACGGCAAGATGACCGTCCTCACCGTCCCGAAGTCACCCTCGATCTCCGGGCCCGAACGGGTGTACCAGACCAGTACCGGGACCTCGCAGGTGAAACAGGACACCGCCCTGCTCGAGGGCGGCAGGAACACCGTGACGTTCGGGAACCTGCTGACGCTGCCGATCGGAGGCAGCTTCCTCAACGTCATCCCGGTGTACACGCAGTCGTCCGACGACGGCAGTTACCCGATCCTGAGACGGGTCCTGGTGTCCTACGGCGACCGGGTCGGGTACGCGGCGAACCTCGCCGACGCCCTCGCCAACCTCGGCCCGAACCAGGTCGTCGGGCAGTCGATCAACGACACGACGCCGACGTCGAGTCCGTCGTCCGGCACCACCGCGCCGACCACCACGCCGCCGACCTCGACGTCGACCAGCCCGACCTCGTCCCCGACGACACCGGGCACCGGGGTCGGCACGGGCTCGACCGCGTCGCAGATCACCCAGTTGCAGCAGCAGATCGCCGATCTCGCAACCCGCTTCATCGCGGCGAACAAGGCGGGTGACTTCACGCTCGCGGGGCAGTTGCAGGCGCAGCTCGCCGAGAAGACGGCGCAGCTGACCCGCCTGCAGGCGACCGCGTCCGCACCCGCGACCACCCCGGGCGCGACCGGCAGTCCACCACGCTGACGACCGTGGGACGTCACCGGCCGGACACCCGCCGGTGACCCCCTCGGCATCCACCCCGACCCGGCGCGCTATGGTTGTCCTACCGACGCGGGGTGGAGCAGCTCGGTAGCTCGCTGGGCTCATAACCCAGAGGTC
>CAXUNA010000342.1:0-4297 GCA_964252095.1 uncultured Jatrophihabitans sp.
GAGAGTCTGCGCTACCGCATCGGCAAGGATGCGCGCGCCGCCCGCCCGCACGACGGCGCCCGGCGATCGCTGGACGCTGCGCGATCTCAGCCTCGTCGCCATCGTCGGCGTGGTCTTCCTCATTCTGTGGCAGGTCGGCCCACGCCTCGTCGGCATCCCGGCCTTCCTCGTGCGCGTCGCGATCGCGCAGATCCGGCCCGTGCCACCGCTCCCGGCGTCGAGCGCCGCCGACCGCAGCCGCCACCCGTCCGCCGGCCGGTCGGCTCCGTTGCGCACCGGGGAGGTCGTCGTCCCCGGTCCGTGGGCGGGGTCGCGGCCGGAGGTCGAGCAGGCCGGATGACCGCGCTACCGGCAGGATGACGGCGGTGGACCCCACCCCCGAGCCCGCCGACGACGCCGTGCACTGCCGGCTGTGCGCCGCACCCCTGCGTGAGACGTTCGTCGACCTCGGGATGTCGCCGCCGTGCGAGGACTTCCTCACCGCGGACCGGCTGGACCGGCCCGAGACCTTCTACCCGTTGCACCCGAGGGTGTGCGGGCAGTGCCTGCTCGTCCAACTGCCGTCGCTGGTCGATTCCGCGGACATCTTCGAGGAGTACGCCTACTTCTCGTCGTTCTCCGACAGCTGGGTGGCACACGCGGAGCGGTTCGTTGACGCCGCGATCGACCGCTTCGCGCTCGGCGCCGACAGTCTGGTCGTCGAGGTCGCGAGCAACGACGGCTACCTGCTGCAGCACGTCGTGGCCCGGGGCATCCGCGCCCTGGGTGTCGAACCCGCCCGCAACATCGCCGCGGTCGCGAACGGCAAGGGGGTCCCGACCGAGTCGGTGTTCCTCGGCGAGGCGACGGCCCGCGAGCTCGCCGCGGCCCACGGCCTCGCCGACCTCGTCGTGGCCAACAACGTCTACGCGCACGTGCCGGACCTCGTGGACTTCACGCGGGGGCTGCGGGCGCTGGTGCGCGACGACGGCGCCGTGTCGATCGAGGTGCAGCACCTGCTCCGCCTGGTCGAGCGCAACCAGTACGACACCATCTACCACGAGCACTTCCAGTACTACACGGTGCTGACGCTGCAGCGGGCGCTCGCGTCCGGCGATCTCACGCTGGTCGACGTCGAGGAACTCCCGACCCACGGCGGGTCGGTGCGGGTGACCGCCCGCCCGGCCGGCTCCGCGGGGCCGGTGGGTGAACGGGTCACCGCGGTCCTCGCCGAGGAGGCCGCGGCCGGGTTGCACACCCTCGAGGGCCACGCCGGCTTCGCCACGCGCGTCGACCGCGTGCGACACGACCTGCTCCGACTGTTGCTCTCTGCGCAGAGCGAGGGTGCGACCGTGGTCGGGTACGGCGCGCCCGGCAAGGGCAACACGCTGCTGAACCACTGCGGCGTCCGCACCGACCTGCTGAGGTTCACCGTCGACCGGAACCCCTACAAGCACGGGCGATTCCTACCCGGCACGCACATCCCGGTGCTCGCCCCCGAGGCCCTCGACGCCGCGCGGCCCGACTACATCCTGGTCCTGCCGTGGAATCTCCGCGACGAGATCGCGGCGCAGCTGGCCTACACGTCCGCGTGGGGCGCCCGGCTCGTGTTCCCCATCCCGACCCTGGAGGTGGTCCCGGCATGAAGGTGGTGCTGTTCTGCGGTGGGTACGGCATGCGGATGCGTGACGGCACCACCGACGCCCCCAAGCCGATGGTCATGATCGGCCAACGGCCGCTGATCTGGCACGTCATGAAGTACTACGCGCACTTCGGCCACAAGGACTTCATCCTCTGCCTGGGCTACGGCGCCGAGCACATCAAGCGGTTCTTCCTCGACTACGACGAGACCAGCTCGAACGACTTCGTGCTGTCCGAGGGCGGCAGGAACGTCGAGCTGCTGTCGTCGGACCTCGACGACTGGCGGATCACGTTCGTCGACACCGGGCTCAACTCCCCGATCGGCGAGCGGCTGCGCCGGGTGCGGCACCTGGTCGCCGGCGACGACGTGTTCCTCGCCAACTACGCCGACGTCCTCACCGACGCCCCGTTGCCGTCGATGATCGACGCGCTGGTCGGGAGCGACGCGGTGGCGAGCATGATCGCGGTCCCGCCGCAGTCGGCGTTCCACACCCTCGAGATCAGCGACGACCGTCGCGTGACCGGCGTGCGGGCGGTGAACACGTTGCCGCTCTGGGAGAACGGCGGCTACTTCGTGCTGCGGCAGGGCATCTTCGACGTCGTCCCGGAGAACGGTGACCTGGTCGAGGACGGGTGCGGGACCCTCGCCGCGCGCGGGCAGCTGCTCGCCTACCCGTACCGCGGCTTCTGGCAGCCGGCCGACACCGTCAAGGAACGGGCCATGCTCGAGGAGGCCTGGGCGTCCGGGCACCGGCCGTGGATGGTGTGGGGCGACCGCGGCGACGCCGTGCGGCTCGACTCCACCGCCCCGCGGTGAACCCGCTGCGGCTGCTCCCCGACGTCAGTCCCGAACCGGCGAGCGTGGTGCTGATCGGTGCACACTGCGACGATCTGGAGATCGGCACCGGTGGCCTGCTGCTCCGGCTCGCCGCGGCCCGACCCGGCCTGCGGGTGACGGCGCTGGTGCTGACCTCGACACCCGAGCGCGCCGCGGAGACGCGAGCGGCTCTCGCGTCGTTCCTGCCCGGCGCCGCCCTCGACCTCGAGGTGCTCGACCTGCCCGACGGCCGGTTGCCCACGCGGTGGCACGAGGTCAAGGAGGCGCTCGAGGCGTTGCGGCGTCGGACCTCGCCGGACCTCGTCGTCGCTCCCCGGGTCGACGACGCTCACCAGGACCACGCCCTGGTCGGGTCACTGGTGACCACGGCCTTCCGCGACCACCTGGTCCTGCGCTACGAGATCCTCAAGTGGGACGCCGATCTCGTCCCGCCCACCCTCTACCTGCCGCTCGACGACGACGTCGCCGAGCGCAAATGGGCGTTGCTGGACGAGCACTTCGTGTCGCAGCGGGCGCGCGACTGGTTCGACCGTGCGGCAATCCTGGGTCTCGCCCGGCTGCGCGGCGTGGAGTGCCACGCCCGCTACGCCGAGGCGTTCACGACGACGAAGGCGGTGCTCGACCTGTGAAGGTTCTGGTGACAGGACACGAGGGCTACCTCGGGACGGTGATGGCCGACGTGCTCGCGACCGCCGGTCACGAGGTGGTCGGGCTCGACACCGGCTTGTTCGCCGCGTGCGTGCTCGGACCGTTGCCCACGGCACCGCCCCGGCTCGAGCTCGACATCCGTGACGTCCTGCCGAGCCATCTGCAGGGCTTCGACGCGGTGGTGCACCTCGCCGCCCTGAGCAACGATCCGCTCGGCGACCTCGCTCCACAGATCACCTACGACATCAACCACCTCGCGAGCACCCGGCTCGGTCGGGCCGCCCGGGACGCCGGGGTGCGGCGGTTCCTGTACGCGTCGACGTGCAGCGTGTACGGCACCGCGGGTGGCGACGCCCTGGTCGGTGAGAACGCTCCCCTCGCCCCCGTCACGCCGTACGCTGAGAGCAAGGTGCGGGTCGAGGCCGATCTCTCCGCCCTCGCCGACGAGAACTTCGAACCGGTGTACCTGCGCAACGCCACGGCGTTCGGCTTCTCCCCGCGGTTGCGGGGCGACATCGTGCTCAACGACCTCGTCGCCACCGCGCACCTCACCGGCGTGGTGAAGGTGCTGTCCGACGGCACGCCGTGGCGCCCGCTCGTGCACGCCCGTGACATCGCCGGCGCCTTCCTCGCGGCACTGACCGCCGACCGCGACGCCGTGTTCGACACGGCTCTCAACGTCGGCAGCGAGGCCGCGAACCTCACGGTCGCCCAGATCGCGGAGGCCGCCGCCGGCGCGGTGGCGGGCTCGACCATCGACGTCACCGGCGAGACCGCCGGCGACCCGCGTTCGTACCGGGTCGACTTCGCCCGGCTGCGCGAGCGGCTCCCCGAGTTCGAGGTGCAGTGGCCGGTCGAGCGCGGCGCGGCCGAGCTCGCCGCGGCCTACCGGGAGTTCGGTCTGACCGAGGACGTCTACCGGTCCCGCTTCAAGCGGCTGCCGTGGCTGAAGTCGTTGCAGGACAAGGGCGAACTCGACGACCAGATGCGCTGGGTGGTCTGACCCTCCACGCTCGGGCCGGCGGGACGTCAGACCGCGCGGGTCCAGAGGTGTTCGCCGGTCCACCGCCGGGGGCCGTCGGGGTTGCCGCGGTAAGTGGCGACGTGCTCGAACCCGTGCGCGCCGAGCGCCTCGCCGAGCGCGGCCGTCGCGGGCGTCAACCGGACCTCGACCCACCGCGACCGCCACCC
>CAXUNA010000342.1:4307-4867 GCA_964252095.1 uncultured Jatrophihabitans sp.
GGTGTCGACGTCGGCCGCGAGCAACCCGGCCGCCGCGGCGATCGCGACGGTCGCCCCGCGATCGGCGAGCCGCGGACGCAGGGTGGCGGTCGCGGTGCCGACGTCCGCGGAGGTCGCGAGCTCCCCGACCTCCCGGCCGTTGCACGTGACGACACCCGCCGCGTCGACCGCGACCCGCACCCCCTCGACGTCGGTGTGGCGCGGTGGTGTCTCCGGCGTACGCCGCCTCACCGCTGCATCCTGCAACGTTCCTCGAACCCCGCGCACGACGGCGCGCCCGACGGCCGGGGCGAGCCCGACCACGTCGGAGCGCGAGGGCAGCCGCCGTCCCGCCGGCGCCGGATTCGGCTGCGCCCCGCGCGCCATCGCCGTCAGGGCCTGGTCGGCCTTGGCGCGCACCGCGGGCGAGTTGTGGAGGATCCAGATGTCGTGGTCGACCGCGGGAGCGCGCCCCACCCGGCGCGGCCAGGTGGCCTCGCTCGCGCAACCCCCGGCGGTGAGCCCCCGTGCCCGGCCCTTCCGGCTGGTGGTCGCCACCGGGGAGATCAGCCGGTCCATCG
>CAXUNA010000343.1:0-4810 GCA_964252095.1 uncultured Jatrophihabitans sp.
TGCCCCGACGGCCCGGGCGGTGAGGACGACGACCACGCCCGTCACGGTTGCCGCGACCAGCACCGGCCACCGGCGGCGACCGCGTTCGCCGTCCGGCGGAACCGGGTCCAGGGCGTCCCGGTGCCGGGGGTCGTTCCCGTCGGGCGCGGCGACGACCAGGTCGAGGAACTCGACCCGCTCGTGCGCCACGGTGCCCACGCCCTCAGTGTGAGCCCCGGGACAGCCGTCGTCACGGGCTCGGCACCTACTGTCGGGGCATGTCCGTGCACCTGACCCGCATCTACACCCGCACCGGTGACGACGGGACCACCGCGCTCGGCGACATGTCCCGGGTCGCCAAGACCGATCCGCGGGTCGTCGCCTACGCCGACACCGACGAGACGAACGCCGCGATCGGGGTCGCGATCGCCCTCGGCCACCCGGAGCCGGGCCTCGCGGCCGTGCTGCAGGCGTTGCAGAACGACCTGTTCGACGTCGGGGCGGACCTCTGCACGCCGGTCCGGCCGGACCCGGAGTACCCGCCGCTGCGGGTCACCGACTCCTACGTCGACCGGCTCGAGGGCTGGTGCGACGAGTACAACGAGAAGCTCGGCAAGCTCGACAGCTTCCTGTTGCCGGGCGGCACGCCGCTGGCGGCACTGTTGCACACGGCACGGACGGTCTCCCGCCGCGCGGAACGCAGCGCGTGGCAGCTCGAGCACGCCCTCGCGGCGGCCGGTGACGGTCAGGCCGTGACGCCCGCCGCGCTGCGCTACCTCAACCGGCTGTCGGACCTGCTGTTCATCCTGTCGCGCGTGGCCAACCCCGACGGCGACATCCTCTGGAAGCCGGGCGGCGGGGACCAGGCCCGGGCCTGACCGCGGGGTCGCGGCGCGTCGGCGGCGCGATCACCAGCGGGGGGCGCTGGCCTCCAGCCAGGAGAGGAAGCCGGTGACGGCGCCCTCGCCGAAGCCGAGCGACACCGTGCCCGTGGGGTCGCGCACCTCGACGACGGTGGCCGAGGCCGGCAGCGCCGAGACCTCGTCCGCGCGCGGGGCCCGCTGACCGGTCACCTCGATCTCGGCGCGGTGCAGCGTGCGGCTCGGGCGGGTGCCGACGCCCATCGCGCGGTACCAGCGGAACTCGTCGCCGTGGTACTGCGCGACGCCGTAGAGCCAGCGCTTGGTCGCCGGGGTCTCGGTGCGCAACGCGAGCGGGATCCCGCCGATGCCGCGCAGCATGAAGCGCTGACGGGCGAGGATCGCGACGAACAGCAGGACCGCGACGACCACCACCACGCCCACGACGACGTCCGCGACGACCACGGGTCAGCCTCGGGTCGGTCGGGTCGTTGGCCGGGAACGGACGACGTCAGACCGTGACTTCTTCGCCGGCTGCGCGCAGCCGTGCCCTCGCGCGGTCGCGCGCGGCGAGGGCGACCTCCGAGTCCTCGTCGCCCGCGAGCTCCTGCTCGGCGCGCTGGAGGGCGTCACGAGCCCGGGCGACGTCGATCTCGTCGGCCTGCTCGGCCATCTCGGCGAGCACCGACACCGCACCCTCGCGGACGGCGAGGAAGCCGCCGTGCACGGCGACGCGCAGCGGCTCCTCACCCTCGCGGTTGATGCGGACGACGTACCCCGGCGCGAGCGCCGCGATCAGGTACTCGTGGCCCGGCAGGACACCGATGTCACCCTCGACCGTGCGGGCGTTGACCGCGGTGGCGTCGCCGGACCACAGCGCGCGTTCGATCGAGACCAGCTCGACGTGCATGGTCGCCACGGGGATGCCCTACCTGTTCTGTGTCGCGGGTGGTGTGTCCGGGGAGCGGACGGTTCAGTCGCTGCTCTCGCGCAGCTTCTTCGCGTTGGCCTCGAGGTCCTCGATGCCGCCGCACATGAAGAACGCCTGCTCGGGGTACTCGTCGAACTCGCCGTCGCAGAGCCGCTTGAACGCGTCGACGGTCTCCTCGATCGGCACGAACGAGCCGTCGATGCCGGTGAACTGCTTGGCCACGAACGTGTTCTGCGAGAGGAACCGCTCGATGCGCCGCGCGCGGCCCACCAGGATCCGGTCCTCCTCGGAGAGCTCGTCGATGCCGAGGATCGCGATGATGTCCTGCAGTTCCTTGTAGCGCTGCAGGATCTGCTTGGTGCGGTTCGCGACGTCGTAGTGCTCCTGGCCGATGTACTGGGCGTCCAGGATGCGCGAGGTGGAGTCGAGCGGGTCCACCGCGGGGTAGATGCCCTTCTCCGAGATCGGCCGCGACAGCGTGGTCGTGGCGTCGAGGTGGGCGAACGTGGTGTGCGGCGCCGGGTCGGTGATGTCGTCGGCGGGCACGTAGATCGCCTGCATCGAGGTGATCGAGTGACCCCGCGTCGAGGTGATCCGCTCCTGCAGCTGGCCCATCTCGTCGGCCAGGGTCGGCTGGTAGCCCACCGCGGACGGCATCCGGCCGAGCAGGGTCGAGACCTCGGAACCGGCCTGCGTGAACCGGAAGATGTTGTCGATGAACAGCAGCACGTCCTGCTTCTGCACGTCGCGGAAGTACTCCGCCATCGTCAGCGCGGTGAGCGCGACGCGCAGGCGGGTGCCCGGCGGCTCGTCCATCTGGCCGAAGACCAGCGCGGTCTTCTCGAGCACGCCGGAGTCGGTCATCTCCGCGATGAGGTCGTTGCCCTCACGGGTGCGCTCGCCGACGCCGGCGAACACCGACACACCACCGAAGTTCTCGGCGACGCGGTAGATCATCTCCTGGATGAGCACGGTCTTGCCGACACCGGCGCCACCGAACAGGCCGATCTTGCCGCCGACCACGTAGGGGGTCAGCAGGTCGATGACCTTGATGCCGGTCCACAGCGGCTCGGTCTTGGACTCGAGCTGGTCGAACGGCGGCGGCTGGCGGTGGATCGGCCAGCTCTCGTGCTCGCCGAGCTCCTCCATCGTGACGTCCATGGGGTTGCCCAGGACGTTGAAGACGTGGCCCTTGGTGACGTCGCCGACCGGCACCGTGATCGGGCGGCCGGAGTCGGTGACCTCGGACCCGCGCACGAGACCGTCGGTGGGGGCGAGCGCGATCGCGCGGACCATGTCGTCGCCGATGTGCTGCTCCACCTCGAGCCACAGCGTCTTGGTCTCGTCGCCGAGCTGGATCGACACCGAACACGCGTTGAAGATCTCGGGCATCGAGTCACGGCCGAACTCGACGTCGACGACCGGGCCGATGACCCGAACGACCCGGCCCTTGCCGGTCCGGTGGTCGTCGCGCGAGACGATCTCCTCGGTGATGGTCATCGGTCGTCTCCTCCTGCTGACGCGAGGGCGTCGGCGCCGCCGACGATCTCGCTGATCTCCTGGGTGATCTCCGCCTGGCGCGCCTGGTTCGCGAGACGGACGTAGGTCTTGATGAGCTCGTCGGCGTTGTCGCTCGCCGACTTCATGGCCTGCCGGCGGGCCGCGGACTCCGACGTCGCCGACTCCAGCAGCGCCGAGAAGATCCGGGCGCCGACGTAGCGGGGCAGCAACGCGTCGAGCAGCTGCGAGGCGTCGGGCTCGAAGTCGTACTGCGGCGCCGGGCCGTCGGACTTCTCGTCGTCGTCGTTGCTCTCGACCTGGACGGGCGAGATCTTCGACGACGTGACGATCTGGGTGACGCTGTTCTCGAACCGGGTCGAGATCAGGTACAGCTCGTCGATGCCGAACGGTTGCGAGTCGTCGCCGCGCACGTGCCGCTCACTGGTGGCGAGCAGGCCCGCGACGACCGCGTCGATGGCCTCCTTCGCGGCGTCGTAGGTCGGCTGCTCCGAGAATCCGGTGAACGCCCCGGCGATCTCGATGCGGCGGAACCGGAAGTACCCGACGCCCTTGCGGCCGATGACGTACCGGACCGGCTCCTTGCCCTCGGACTCGATCCGGGCCGCGACGTCGTTCGCCCGCTTGATGGCGTTCGAGCTGTAGCCGCCCGCCAGCCCGCGGTCGGAGGTGATGACGAGGATGCCCGCCCGCCTGGGGTTCTCGACACCGGTGAGCATCGGGTGCTGCAGCGAGGCGTTGCCGCCCAGCGCCGCCAGGGCGTTCGTCATCTCCTCGGCGTACGGGCGCGCGGCCCGCATCCGGGCCTGCGCCTTGGCGATGCGCGAGGCGGCGATGAGCTCCATCGCCTTGGTGATCTTCTGGGTCGACCGCACCGCGCGGGCGCGCTGGCGGTAGACCCGGAGCTGACCGGCCATCCGATCAGTCCTTCTTGGCCGTGTCTACAGGGCTGCCCTTGGCGGCGTCGGCCTGCGAGGCCTTCTCCGCCTGCCAGTTCTTCTTGACCTCCGAGACCGCCTTCTCCAGCTGCCCGATGGTGTCCTCGGAGAGCTGGCCGGTCTCGTTGATCGCGTCGAAGATCCCCGACTGGTTGTGCGCGATGTAGTCGAGGAACGCCTTCTCGAACGGGCGGATGTCGGCGACGTCGATGTCGTCGAGCTTGCCGGTGGTGCCGGCCCAGATCGAGACGACCTCACGGTCGGTCGAGAACGGCGACGACGCCGGCTGCTTGAGCAGCTCGGTCATGCGCGCGCCGCGGGCGAGCTGGTCCTGGCTGGCCTTGTCCAGGTCGGACCCGAAGGCGGCGAACGCCTCGAGGTCGCGGTACTGGGCGAGGTCGACGCGCAGGCGGCCCGCGACCGACTTCATCGCCTTCGACTGCGCGGCGCCACCGACGCGCGACACCGAGATGCCGACGTTGATGGCGGGGCGGACACCGGCGTTGAACAGGTCGGTCTCGAGGAAGCACTGGCCGTCGGTGATCGAGATGACGTTGGTCGGGATGTAGGCCGACACGTCGTTG
>CAXUNA010000344.1:0-4810 GCA_964252095.1 uncultured Jatrophihabitans sp.
GACCCGGGCCACGACCGCGGCGTGGTCGACGTTCCCGGCGACCGCCACCACCATGTCACCCGGCTCGTACCGGCGGTGGTAGTAGCCCGCGACCTGGCGACGGGACATCGCGGTGATCGAGTCGTCGCTGCCGAGGATCGAGCGGCCGAGCGGGGTGTCGCCGAAGACGGCGGTCGAGAACTCCTCGTTGACCAGGTCGGAGGGATCGTCGTCGCGCATGGCGATCTCCTCGAGCACGACGTGTCGCTCGACCTCGACGTCGCGCGCTGCGACCGTTGCACTGAGCACCACATCGCAGATGACGTCGATCGCGTACTCGACGTCGCGGTCGACGACCGTGGCGTAGTAACAGGTGTGTTCCTTCTCGGTGAACGCGTTGAACTCGCCACCGACGGCGTCCATCCCGATCGCGATGTCGAGCGCGGTGCGGGTGGGGGTGCCCTTGAAGAGCAGGTGTTCCAGGAAGTGCGAGGCACCCGCCACCGACGGGCTCTCGTCGCGCGAGCCGACGTCGACCCACACGCCCACACTCGCGCTGCGGACCCACGGCATGGTCTCGGTGACCACCCGGAGGCCGCCCGGGAGGACGGTGCGGCGGATGACCGCACCCGCACCGTCCGTCCCGAGCGTCTCCGTGCGTGCCTTCTTCGGCATCAGTGACTTCTGCTCTTGATGAGTCGGTGACCGATCAGCTCAGGCGTCGACGGTCTCGGGCGTCTCGGCCGGAGCGGCCTCGGCGTCCGCGCTGACGGGGACCAGGCTGATCTTGCCGCGACCGTCGATCTCGGTGATCTCGACCTGCATCTTGTCGCCGACCTTGACGACGTCCTCGACCTTGCCGATGCGCTTGCCGTTGCCCAGCTTGCTGATGTGCACCAGGCCGTCCTTGCCCGGCAGCAGCGACACGAACGCACCGAACGCGGCGGTCTTGACGACCGTCCCGAGGAACCGCTCGCCGACCTTCGGCATCTGCGGGTTGGCGATCTGGTTGATGCGGTCGACCGCGGCCTGGGCGGACGGGCCGTCGGCCGCACCGACGTAGACCGTGCCGTCGTCCTCGATCGAGATCTGCGCGCCGGTCTCGTCCTGGATGGCGTTGATCATCTGGCCCTTGGGACCGATGACCGCGCCGATCTTGTCGACCGGGATCTTCAGCGCCGTGACGCGGGGGGCGTACGGGCTCATCTCGTCCGGGGCGTCGATGGCCTCGGCCATGACGTCGAGGATCGCGAACCGGGCGTCGCGGGCCTGGGTCAGGGCACCGGCCAGCACGTCGGACGGGATGCCGTCGAGCTTGGTGTCCAGCTGCAGCGCGGTCACGAACTCCCGCGTGCCGGCGACCTTGAAGTCCATGTCGCCGAAGGCGTCCTCGGCACCGAGGATGTCGGTGATCGCGACGTACTCGGTCTTGCCGTCGACGGTGTCGGAGATCAGGCCCATCGCGATGCCCGCGACCGGCGCGCGCAGCGGCACACCGGCGTTGAGCAGGGCGAGGGTCGAGGCGCAGACCGAGCCCATCGAGGTCGAGCCGTTGGACCCGAGCGCCTCGGAGACCTGCCGGATCGCGTAGGGGAACTCCTCGCGGCTCGGCAGGACCGGGACGAGCGCCCGCTCGGCGAGCGCGCCGTGGCCGATCTCGCGCCGCTTGGGCGAACCCACCCGGCCGGTCTCACCGGTCGAGTACGGCGGGAAGTTGTAGTTGTGCATGTACCGCTTGGTCGTGACCGGCGACAGCGTGTCGAGCTTCTGCTCGAGGCCCAGCATGTTCAGCGTGGTGACACCCAGGATCTGGGTCTCGCCGCGCTGGAACAGCGCCGAACCGTGGACGCGCGGGACGACCTCGACCTCGGCCGAGAGCGTGCGGATGTCGGTGATGCCACGGCCGTCGATGCGGATCTTGTCGCGCAGGACGCGGTTGCGGATCAGTTTCTTCTGCAGCGCGCGGTACGCACCGGAGATCTCCTTCTCGCGCCCCTCGACCTGCGGGCCGACGAGCTCGGTGGCCACACCCTTGATGCGGTCGATCTCCGCCTCGCGGTCCTGCTTGTCGGCCACCGTGAGCGCCTGCGTGAGCGGCTCGGTGACCGCGGCGGCGACGAGGTCGTAGACGTCGTCGTGGTAGTCGAGGAAGACCGGGAACTCGCGGGTCTCCTTGGGGGCGGCGGCGTGCAGCGCCTGCTGCGCGCGGACCAGCTCGGCGATGAACGGCTTCGCGGCCTCGAGGCCCTGTGCGACGACCTCCTCGGTCGGCGCGGTCGCGCCGCCCGCGACGAGTGCGATGACGTCCTCGGTGGCCTCGGCCTCGACCATCATGATCGCGACGTCGCCGGTGTCGGTGACCCGGCCGGCCACGACCATGTCGAACGTGGCCTCCTTGCGGTGCGAGGCGCTCGGGAACGCGATCCACTGACCCTCGAGCAGCGCCACGCGCACGCCACCGATCGGGCCACTGAACGGCAGGCCCGCGATCTGGGTGGAGGCCGACGCCGCGTTGATCGCGACGACGTCGTAGAGCACCTCGGGGTCGAGACCCATGACGGTCACGACGACCTGGACCTCGTTGCGCAGGCCCTTGGTGAAGGTCGGGCGCAGCGGGCGGTCGATGAGGCGGCAGGTGAGGATCGCGGCCTCGGAGGGGCGGCCCTCACGGCGGAAGAACGAACCGGGGATCTTGCCGATGGCGTACATGCGCTCTTCGACGTCCACCGTCAGCGGGAAGAAGTCGAAGCCCTCGCGGGGGTGCTTGCCGGCCGTGGTGGCCGACAACAACATGGTGTCGTCGTCGAAGTAGGCGACGACGGAGCCCGCGGCCTGCTTGGCGAGGCGGCCGGTCTCGAATCGGACGGTGTGGGTGCCGAACTTCCCGTTGTCGATCGTGGCGACCGACTCGACGACGGTCGAACCGTCGGGGGCCTCGGTGATCTCGACGCCCGTGGCGTCGGTGCTGCTGGGATTGCTCATCTGGTCTGTCTGACCCTTCGTCTCCCGGGCAGGCCCCTTGCCCGCCCGGTTGGTGCGGCGGCAGACGGGGTCCGTCTGTCACCGACCGAACCGGTCGGACGTCGGGTGGAGGGAGTAGTCCAGGGTGGCGGATCCAGCACGCAGTGGATCGGCAGGACGACCCCGCCGGGCGACGTCCGCCCGGTCCGGGGTGCTGCTAGCGGCGCAGGCCGAGACGCTCGATCAACGAGCGGTACCGGTTGATGTCCGTCTTGGCGACGTAGTTGAGCAGCCGGCGGCGCTTGCCGACCAGCAGCAACAGGCCACGACGCGTGTGGTGGTCGTGCTTGTGGATCTTGAGGTGCTCGGTGAGGTCACGGATGCGCTGCGTGAGCATCGCGATCTGGACCTCGGCGGCGCCGGAGTCCTTCTCGTTGGCGCCGTACTCGGCGATGAGCTGCTTCTTGACGTCCTGCGTGAGCGGCACGAACTGACCCTCCGGTCTCGGTGGCCCGGATCCGACTGGTTGTCACCAACCCGGAGGACCCGGCACAGCGCGCCCCGACCGGTCTGGATCACGGCGGGAGGATGTCGCGCTGCAGGTGGCCGGGGGCGGGCAGCGCGAGACGCGCCGTGCACACGGCCGTGGTCGAGGATAACAGGCGGACGGGGCGGGGCGGCGGTCAGAGGGCCGCGACGAGATCCCGGGCCTGGGAGCAGTCGAGGGTCATCTGGTCGATGAGCTCGTCGAGGGTGTCGTAGCGCTCCATGCCCCGCAGCCGGTGGGTGAACTCGACGCCGAGCTGGTCGCCGTAGAGGTCGCCGTCGAAGTCGAGGATGTGCGCCTCGACCCGGCGCTCCCGGCCCTGGAAGGTCGGGTTGGTGCCGACCGAGATCGCCGCGGTGCCGAGCAGCGAGTGCGGGACGGTCCGCCCCCACCGGTCGAGCCGCACGACCCGGCCCGCGTACACGCCGTCGGCCGGGACGGCGGCGTACGGCTCGAGGCGCATGTTGGCGGTCGGGAAACCGAGCTTGCGGCCGCGCTGGTCACCGCGTTCGACCACGCCGTCGAGCCGGTGCGGACGCCCCAGGGCGTGGGTGGCCGCCGCCATGTCCCCCGCGCCGACGCACGCGCGGACGTACGTGGAACTGATCGGGGTGTCGGCGTCGACCAGGTCGTCACCGAGGAGCGGGACGCCCGTGGCCCGGAAGCCGAAGTTGCGGCCGAGCTCGCCCAGCGTGGCGACGTCGCCCGCCGCGCGGTGCCCGAACCGGAAGTTCTCGCCGACGACGACGTGGGAGGCGTGCAGCCGCGACACCAGCGCCTCGTGCGCGAACTCGGCCGGTGACATCCGGGAGAGCTCGAGCGAGAACGGCATCGCGCAGAAGACGTCGACACCGAGCCGCTCGACCAGTTCGGCCCGGCGGGGCAGGGTCGTCAGCGCGGGCGGGTGCGAGCCGGGTCGGACCACCTCGGCGGGGTGTGGCACGAACGTCACGAGCACGCAGGGCAGGTCGTCGGCGGCGGCCTGCTCCACGGCGTGGGCGACGATGGTCTGGTGCCCGCGGTGCACACCGTCGAACACGCCGATCGTGACGACGCAGCGGCCCCAGCCCGACGGCACGGCCTCCAGGCCGTTCCAACGCTCCACGGGCGTCAGCCTACGGCCGGGGCCAGGGTGGCCACGGCGGCCGCAAAGGCCGCGCCCTTCGCGGCGTGGTCGCGGAACTGGTCGTAGCTCGCCGCCCCGGGGGAGAGCAGGCAGACGTCGATGTCGAGGCGGTGCTCGGCCACCCACGCCACCGCGGCCTCGACGCTGCCGACCGGGACGGTGTCGACGTTCCACGGCGAGAGCTGCCACCCGAAGCG
>CAXUNA010000345.1:0-4177 GCA_964252095.1 uncultured Jatrophihabitans sp.
GAGCGAGGCCGCCGGTGCGCACCCCCTGCTGGGCCTGCTGCACGGCCGCCTTGACGGTCGCGACGCCGAGCCGCGCGCCGGCCGCCACGAGCGCCGGGTCCGCGAGCACGGTGTCGGTCCGCGGCACGGCCCGCCTGACGTCGGTCACGACGTCAGCGTAGGTGGCGGAGGCGGACGGGAATCGAACCCGCCAGACCGAGTTGCTCGACCTCGTCGGTGTTGAAGACCGCGGCGCCCACCAGGACACGTACGCCTCCCCGCGATGGCCAGTGTGCCGCGTCCTACCGTGACACCGTGAACCGGCTGACGTCCTACGCCCACGGTGGCGGCTGCGCCTGCAAGATCCCGCCCGGCGAACTGGAGGCGGTCGTCGCGGGTTTCCGTGCCGAACCCCGTGACCCCGTCGGCGAGCTGATCGTCGGGCTCGACACCGGCGACGACGCGGCGGCGGTCCGCATCGAGGGCGGCCGCGCCGTGATCGCCACGGCCGACTTCTTCACCCCGGTGGTCGACGACCCGTACGACTGGGGCCGGATCGCCGTCGCGAACGCGCTGTCGGACGTGTACGCCATGGGCGGCACGCCGCTGGTCGGGGTCAACCTGCTCGGGTGGCCGCGTGACGTGCTGCCGTTCGACGTCGCCGCCGAGGTGCTGCGCGGCGGGGCGGCGGTGGCCGACGAGGCCGGGTGCTTCGTCGGCGGCGGCCACAGCGTCGACGCCCCGGAGCCGTTCTACGGGATGGCCGTGACCGGCATCGCCGACCCGGACCGGTTGCTGCGCAACGACCGGGCCGCGGCCGGGCTGCCGCTGAGCCTGACCAAGCCGCTCGGCACCGGTGTCCTGAACAACCGCCACAAGGCCACCGGCGAGGTCTTCCCGGAGGCGATCGCCACGATGGTCCGCCTGAACCGCGAGGCGTCGATCGCTGCACTACGCAACGGTGTGGTCGCTGCCACCGACGTCACGGGCTTCGGGCTGCTCGGCCACCTCTACAAGATGGTCCGGGCCTCGGGCGTGGCCGCGGTGATCGACGCCGCGGCCGTGCCCTACCTCGACGGCGTTAGGGCGAGCCTCGCCGAGGGGTTCGTGCCGGGAGGCTCAGGCCGCAATCTCGAATGGGTGCGACCGCACCTCGCGGCCGAGGTGTCCGACACGGAGCTGCTCCTGCTCGCCGACGCGCAGACGTCGGGCGGGCTGCTCGTCGTGGGCGAAGTACCCGGAGCGCCGGTTGTCGGCGAGCTGGTGAGCGCTGCGGGGCGCGCTGCTGTCACGGTCCGGTGACCGGCGCAGCTCGGCCCGCAGGTCGCCGGCACTCGCCGGGTCGACGCGGTGGGTGGACCCGGCCCGGGCGGCGAGGGCCAGCCAGACGACGAGGGTCAGGGACAGGACGACGGTGATGTACGCCATGGGGGAACCTCCGGTTGTGCCTTCCCGTGCCGTCGCCGGCACAGCAGGGCGCATGGTGGATAGCGTTGTGGTGCGGTGTTTCCCCCGTGGCCACCGCGTGAGCGGCGTCCGCGGCATGTGGTGTCCATGATCGTCGGCCCTCTAACCACGAGATCCCGAAATTTCTTGAACCTTCTCGGCGCGCCTCCCGCACCCCCCACGTGACCGGTCCGGCATGTCCGACTGTGCGGCTTTTCGGGCCTTGAGATCTTCATCCGGGGAAGAGGTGCGCGCGCGAACACCTCCGTGACTGAGGGTTGCCCGACGCTGCAGCACTGTCGAGCCGGCGCGATCGAGCACACCGGCATCACGGCATCCGAGCCGTCGTCGCGCTCGTCAGGGGGCGGGTGGACGCGCGGCGCTCACGCCCCGAGCAGGGCACGGGACAGGTGCAGGGAGACGACGACGTTCGGCAGGTCGACGATCTCGCTGACGTGCAGGTCACCTGCGAGGCTGCACAGCAGGTAGGCATCGACGGGCGTGAGGCCGGTGCGCGCGACGACGAGGTCGATCGCCGAGCAGGTGGCGTCACGCGCCGCCTGCCACAGGTCCGGGCCCACCCCGGTGGCGATCAGCTGCGGACCCGACCGCGCGGTCCGGCCGTCGGTCTCCAGCACCGCAGCGGGCGGCGCGGCCGCGGACTCCAGCCCCACCCGCACGGTGACCACCGATCCCGTCTCGACCCCTGTCCCGCACACCTCACCGTCGCCCATCGCCGCGTGGGTGTCCCCGAGCGACAGCAGGGCGCCGGCGACCGCGACCGGCAGCCGCAGCCGGGTGCCGGCCGCGACGTCGCGGATGTCGAGGTTCCCGCCGTGCCGATGCGGCGGCACCATCGGCAGGGCGCCGGGTTCCGCCGCCGGCATGCCGATCGTCCCGATCATGGGCACCGACGGGATCTCCAAGCCGCCGAACGCGCGGACCGATCCCTCGGCGATCGTCGAGAAGACCAGGTGAGCGTCGGGGAACTCGTCGGTGAGCAGGCCGAAACCCGGGATGTTGGCCGTCCAACCCCAGCTCTCGCAGGAGATGTCGAGGACGTCGACCACCAGCGCGTCCCCCGGCCGCGCACCCGCCACCGCGACGGGTCCGGTGACCGGGTTGACCCTGCCGAAGTCCATCGCGGTGAGCACGTCCGCGGCGTCGCCCCGCTCGATCTGACCACCCGACGCGTTGCGGACCTCGAGCTCGACGGTGTCGCCCGGCTCGATCGTGAGCACCGGCGGGATCGCGTTGTCCCAGACGTTGTGGAAGGAACTGCTCGGGATGCGCATCTGCTCTTCCTACCCGGGCCGAGGTGTCAGCCGGCGACCAGCACCCGCACGGACTCGACGACCACCCGCCGGCGGTGGGCGCGGGAGTGGCGCGCGACCAGCACGTCGTACTCCGGCACCTGGGAGTGCCAGAACCCCGAGAGGTGCAGCACCAACCCCAGCAGGTCGACCGCGCTGAACCGGTCGGGCAGGTCACCCGTCCGCTGGGCGGCGGCGATGGCCGCGACCTTCACCCGGTTGCTCGCGACGACGGCTTCGACGAGGTGGTCGGGGCCACCGCGCTCCAACCGGTCCCACGTGGCGAGACGTTGGACGTACGGGCGCTGCTCGTAGGTGTCGAACAGCCGACCGGCGTACTCCGCGAGGTCGCTGACATCGATCGGGACGTCGGCGAGGGTGTCGGCGCACATCGCCGAGAACACCGCGTCGAACAGCGCTTCCTTGCTGCCGAAGTAGTGGTAGATCTGCGCCTTGTTGCTCTTCGCGGCGGCGGCGATGCGGTCGACCCGGGCGCCGGCGATGCCGTGGGCTGCGAACTCCTCGGTGGCCGCGGCGAGCAGCCGCGAGCGGGTGGCGTCGGCGTCTCCGGGCATGTGACCGACAGTACTCGACTAACCGGATGGTTGACGGCCGGCGTACGGTTCCGACCTAGTCAACCATCCAGTTAGTCAGTCAGGAGCACATCATGGACCAGGTCTTCCTCGTGACCGGATCGTCGCGCGGCCTCGGCCGGGCGATCGTCACCGCCGCCCTCGACGCCGGCCACCGCGTCGCCGCCACCGCTCGACGCCCCGCCGATCTCGACGACCTCGTCACCACCTACGGCGACCGGATCCGGGCGATCGCCCTCGACGTCACCGAGGCCGCTGCCGCCCGCACCGCCGTGGCCGAGACCGTCGACGCCTTCGGCCGGCTCGACGTGGTGGTCAACAACGCGGGCTACGCCGACGTCGCGGCGATCGAGGACGTCTCCGACGACGACTTCCGCGCCCAGATCGAGACCAACCTGTTCGGCGTCGTCAACGTGACCAAGGCGGCGCTGCCGGTCCTACGGGAGCAGGGCGACGGCCACGTCATCACGGTGTCGTCGGTCGGCGGTCGGCTCGCCACCCCGGGACTCGGCGCGTACCAGACCGCCAAGTGGGCCCTCGGCGGGTTCACGTCGGTCCTCGCCACGGAGGTCAACCCGCTCGGCATCCGCACCACGGTGATCGAACCCGGCGGGATGCGGACCGACTGGGCCGGTTCGTCGATGTCGATCCCGCCGGTCAGCGCCGCCTACGCCGACACCGTCGGCCGCAGCGCCCGGATGCACGAGGAACCGTCGGCCACGAGCGGCAGCGACCCGGCGAAGGTGGCGCAGCTCGTGCTGCACCTGGCGGAGATGCCCGAGCCGCCGCTGCGGCTGCTGGTCGGCAGCGACGCCAGCCGCAACGTCATCTGGATCAGGGACCCCG
>CAXUNA010000345.1:4187-4810 GCA_964252095.1 uncultured Jatrophihabitans sp.
CCGGCAGCCTGCGCAGATAGCTCGCCGAGCCGCCGGTCGGCACCAGCTCGAGCAGGACGAGGCGTTCGAGCGCCTCTCCCGGTCGACCGACCACGACGACACCGCCGCGACACACGACCCGATGGCCACGCTCCGGAACTGACGCGTCAGAGCCGGGTGTCCGCCGCCGCCCGGCCTTCGCGCTCGAGGCGTTCGCGCTGCGGGACGACGACGTAGCGCGGGTCCTCGGCGGACTGCACACCGGCCTGAAAGATCCCGAAGCGGGTCAGGGCCGAACCGGCCAGGCCGAGCAGACCCGCGAGGCGGCCGAGCAACGGGACCCGGCCCCCGAGGGCGGCCGCGACCACCGCGCCGGCCGTGCACGCCTTGGCCGCCTTCATCATCCGGCCGGCCTCGCCCTGGTGGAAGTTCTCCGCGATGATCCCGACGGAGCGCTCCATCACCTCGCCGGCCGCGAGCTCGGTGACACCGCCGACCACCACCATGCGGCGGGCGGCGTCGGTGAGCTTCCGTTCGGAGAAGCGCCGGGTTTTGGGGAGGGCGAAGGCGAGCACGACGCAGGCGCCGATGCCGAGAAGCGGGAGGGGGGATCGAAGGGCAGCCGCCAAGCCGACGAACGTGAG
>CAXUNA010000346.1:0-4800 GCA_964252095.1 uncultured Jatrophihabitans sp.
CAGCGCGGCGACGCCGGTGGCCAGCGCCGCCGCGAGCGGCATCCGGGCGAGCACGTCGAGGGCGTGCTGCTGCGCGCTCTCGGTGAGCAGCCCGGCGAGCGTCGAGAGCGGGTCGGCGCGCCAGCGGCCGGTCTCGGGGTCGAGGCCGAAGTCGAGCCGGTCGGCGGCGAGCTCGGGCGCCTGGACCCGGTAGGTCACGGTCGCCTGCACCGTGACGTCCTCGAAGTCCAGGGTGCGGGCGTGGAACAGCATCGGCAGCTCGCGGTCGTCCACCGGGACCTCCGAGAGCACCGCCGACAGCGGGCGGAACCAGAACGACTGCTCGCGGCCCTCGTGCGCCGTCACGCCCCGGCGGGTGTGCCGGATCCACGTCGTCGCGCTGCCCCGCAGGTGACGGGTGAACGGGTACCTGCTGATGTCGGCCATCGTGGTCTCCTCTTCTAATCGTCGATCTGACGACAAGATCGACCGTACGCCGGTCCGCTGCTACTGTCGTCAACATGACGAGAAGCGTGGTGGCCGTCACCGTCGACGTGGTCGTGCTGACCGTGCGCAACGACGCGCTGCAGGTGCTGCTCGTGCGCCGGGGGATCGCGCCCTACCTCGGCAGGTGGGCCCTGCCCGGGGGGTTCGTGCTGGTGGGCGAGGACCTCGAGGTCGCGGCGCGACGGGAACTGCAGGAGGAGACGGGCGTCGAGGCGCCCGCGCACCTCGAGCAGCTGCAGACCTACGGCGCCCCGCGCCGTGACCCGCGCGGCCGGGTGGTGTCGGTGGCGTACCTCGCGTTCGTCCCGGACCTGCCGGCCGCCACGGCGGGCACCGACGCCGCGCACGCCCGCTACGCCCCGGTGGCGCAGACCAGGTCACTGGCGTTCGACCACTCCCGGATCCTCGCCGACGGTCTCGAGCGGGCCCGCGCCAAGCTCGAGTACACCCCGCTCGCCACGGCGTTCTGCGGTCGGACGTTCACCGTCGCCGAGTTGCGGCGGGTGTACGAGATCGCCTGGGACGAAGCGCTCGACCCGCGCAACTTCCACCGCAAGGTCACCGGGGCGCAGGGGTTCCTCGAACCCACCGGTGACACCACCACCCGCGACGGCGGCCGCCCGGCCGCCCTCTACCGTCGTGGACCGGCGACGACACTGCACCCACCGTTGATGAGAGGTACCCGATGACCACGCACGGCCTGGATCCCGCCCAGCTCGCGATTGAGGGGCACGGTGCCGTCGAGGTCGACGTCGCGACCGAGGTGCCCGTGCGGGTGATGCTGGCAGGTCCCATCAAGCACTGGTGGACCGAGTGGGAGAGTGAGCGGCACCTCACCTACACGACCTGGCGCGACGCCGTCCGGGTCGCGCTCGTCAAGGAGGGGTGCCTGGTCTACTCGCCGCACCGCGCATGGCAGGGGGCGTGGCACGAGGCGGCGCAGTCGGTGAACGACGCCGCGATCGCGATGGCCGACGTCATGCTCGACCTCACGCCGCCCGGCGTGCCCGCCGCCGGGACCGAGGCCGAGTGCGCCGAGGCCGAGCGGGTCGGGACACCGGTACTGGCCGCGCCTCCCGGCGGAGCCGAGGACCTCGCCCGGTTGATCGAGGGGGTCGAGGAGTTCCGGCTCGGCAACGACCAGGGGTTCTGAGGGTTCCGCCCGGAACGCCCTACGCTCACGCCATGCCCCTGCCGTTCGATCCCGTCGCCCGCGCCGGCGAACTGTGGGAGCGGCATTGGCCGGGGGAGCGGTCCGAGGTCTACGACGCCATGCGCGCGGTCACCTCGGTGATGCGGGCGCAGCAGGTGCTGCTGGCCGACCTCGACTCCGCGCTGCGGCCGTTCGGGTTGACGTTCTCGCGTTACGAGGCGCTGGTGCTGTTGACGTTCGCCCGTGACGGCGCGCTCCCGCTCTCCCGGATCGGCGAGCGCCTGCAGGTGCACGCGACGTCGGTGACCAACGTCGTCGACCGGTTGGAGGGCGCGGGTCTCGTCGTCCGCCGCCCCAACCCGCTCGACGGCCGCGGCGTCCTCGCGACGATCACCGACGAGGGCCGCGCGGTGGCCGAGAAGGCGACCGGCGTCCTCAACGAGCGGGTGTTCGGGCTGCACGCGCTCGACGGCGACGACCTGCGCACGCTGTTCGCCCTGCTGCGCAAACTGCGGGTCGACGCGGGCGACTTCGTCGACTGATCAGACGACGCCCGGTTCCGGCAGCGTGATGGTGCGGGCCCGCGGGTCGACGCGGACGGGCATCCCGAGCGGCAGCACGGTGTGGGGCACGGTGTGGCCGATGTCGAGCCCACCCACCACCGGCAGGTCGGGCCGGCCGAACTCCCGGGCGACGGTCGCGGCGACCTCGTACTGCCGCCAGACGTCCTTCTGCGAGTAGTGCATCGGCCGGCCGACCAGCACCGCGCCGAGCCGCTCGAACGCCCCGCCCCCGCCGATCGCGCGCAGGAAGTACTTGACCTGCTCGACCGAGGGCGCCTCCTCGCTGGTCTCGAACGCCAGCACGGCGCCGTCGAACGCCGCCGCGCGGGGCCAGACGGGTGACGCCAGCGCCATGGCGAGCACCTCGAGGCAGCCGCCGATCAGCGGTCCCTCGACCGGCGCGTCGCCGCCGAGCCAGGTCCATCCGGCGTTCGGCACCCGCCGGCGCGGCCGCTGCAACGATTCGTCCTGCCAGTCCAGGAACTCCTCGGTCCACTCCGGTGCAGGGTGCAACGCTCCTACCGGCTGGGTGGAGAACAGCGTGCGGCGCACCGAGTCCTCGGTGTGGTCCCACAGCCCGCCGTTCTCGTCGAAGCCCGCCAGGATGCCCGGTCCGTAGAAGCTCACGACGCCGGCGGCCCGCCACACCAGGTGCAGGATCGTCGGGTCGGAGTACCCCATGAGGACCTTGGGGTGCGCCCGCACGAGGTCGAGGTCGAGGTGGGGGACGAGCCGGACGGAGTCGTCCCCGCCGATGGCGCAGACGAGCGCGCTGACCGAGTCCTCGCGAAGCGCCCAGTGGATGTCGTCGACCCGCGCCTGCGGGTTGTCGTGGAGGAAGTCGTTGTCGCGGCGGGCGTTCGGCGCCGTGACGACCTCGACCTCGAACCGCGCGCGCAGCTCGGCGAGGCCGCGCTCGAACCGGGCGGCGAAGACCTCGGTGAGCCCGGCGGACGGCGAGATCACGGCGACGGTGTCACCGGTGCGCAGTGCGGGTGGGCGGACCGGCGACGGGGCACTCGACATGGGTCGAGCCTGACACGCCGGGCGAGCGTCTTTCGCGCGGACGGCGGCGTCGGTGTTGGATCGGACCGTGCCCCTGCTGCCCTCGACCGTCACCCTGCTGCGTCACCGGCTCGCGCGCGAACAGGCCGACGGCCGCGCGCCGTCGATCGTCGCGGGCGTCGTCCGCGAGCAGGAGCTGGCGTGGTCCAACGGCCGCGGCACCACCGGTCTCGAGGGAGTCGGCCCGGCCGAGGACATCGGCTTCCGGATCGGCTCGATCACCAAGACGTTCACCGCGGCGCTGGTCATGCAGCTGCGCGACGCCGGGCGGCTCGAGCTCGACGACCCGGTCGAGCGGCACCTGCCCGGGACGGTCGTCGGGGACCGCACGCTCGCGGCGCTGCTCGCGCACACGGGGGGTCTCGCCGCCGAGACCACCCCGCCCTGGTGGGAGCGCACCGACGGGTCCGCCCGCACGCTCGCCGAGGTGCTGGGCGACGCCCCGCTGCTGCACCGACAGGGCGAGGTCTACCACTACTCGAACACCGGGTACGGCGTGCTCGGCGAGGTCGTCGCCGCCGTCACCGGGACGTCGTGGCGCGAGGCGCTCGTGGACCGGTTGCTCGACCCGCTGGGGATGCGGCGCACCACGCTGCGTCCCGAGGTCCCGCACGCGCGGGGCCTCGCCGTGCACCCGTGGGCCGACCTGGTGAGCGAGGAACCCGAGCACGACGCGGGTGTCCTCGCCCCCGCCGGTCAGCTGTGGTCGACGATCTCCGACCTCGCGATCTGGGCGCAACTGCTCGCGGGCGACCGCCCGGACGTCCTCGCGGCCGACACGGCGGAGCAGATGCGCGGACTCGCCGTCGTCGACGACGCCGCCGAGGGGTGGACCGGCGGTCACGGTCTCGGCCTGCAGCTGTTCATGGACGGCACCGGGAGCCGGGCGGGCAAGGCTCCCCGGCGGCTGTCCGGCCACACCGGGTCGATGCCGGGGTTCGTCGCGACGCTGTGGATCTCACCCGCGGACCGGTTGGCCGGGATGGCGCTGGCCAACGCGACGTCGGGGCCGTCGATCGGGCGGCTGGTCGCCGACCTCATCGACGTCGTCGCCGTGGCCGAACCGCGGCTGCCCACGACGTGGGTGCCGGGATCCGACCCCGATCCGCGGCTGCTCGCGGTGGCCGGGCCCTGGTACTGGGGTCCGACGGCGTTCGCGCTGCGGGTCGCCGCGGGGCGCGACCTCGACCTCACGCCGTTGGCGGGACGCGGGCGCCGCTCCCGCTTCGCCGCCACGGCCGACGACGACGTCTGGACCGGCCGGGACGGTTACTACCGCGGCGAGACCCTCCGGGTGTTCCGCGACGCGGCCGGGGTGCCGAGCCACCTCGACCTGGGGTCCTTCGTGTTCACCCGCGAGCCGTACGACCCGTCGGCCCCCGTGCCGGGCGGCGTCGACGAGCGGGGATGGCGGTCCGCGCTCTGACAACGTTGTCGGAATGTCCGTTTGTACGGGTTGCGTCAACAATGCCTTCTTCGCCGTGATTCTTCATCACCTCCCAGTTCAGCCGTCGTTGGGGTGGCATGCCGATC
>CAXUNA010000347.1:0-1167 GCA_964252095.1 uncultured Jatrophihabitans sp.
GCGACGCCCGCGACCGGACGGGTGGCGAGGCCGGTCTCGGTGTGACCGGGGCGGACGTCGAGCACGCGGATGCCGCTGCGGCGCAGCTCCCGGGCCGCCGCGCGGTCGAAGGCGGTGAGCGCGGCCTTGGACGCGGCGTACGCCGCCATGCCGGGCAGGGGTGTCTCGGCCACCACCGCACTGAGCTGGACGACCACACCGCCGCGGGGGAGCACCGCGGCCGCGGCTCGTAGGAGCCGGACCGGGCCGATGAGGTTGACGAGCAGGAGCTCGTCGAGGACGTCGTCGTCGAGGTCCACGACCGGACCGAACGCCACCACGCCCGCGGCACCGACCACCGCGTCGAGCGGGGCAGTCGCGACCGCGTCCGCGACGATCCGGGCGGGGGCACCGACGTCGACCAGGTCGGCGGTGGTCGTCCCGAGCACGGACGGTCCCAACTCGGATGCCAGTGTGGCCAGCCGGCCCGGATCACGACCGCTGAGGCTCAGTGTCGCTCCCGCGGCGGCCAACGCCCGGGCCACGGCACCACCCAGACCGCCGGTCGCACCGACCACCAGCACGTGCGCCCCGCGGAGTTCCATGCCGCGACCATCGCACAGTCACCCCGCGGGCGCGGGCTTGCGGCCCCGGGCGCCCTCACACCATGCTGCCGTCATGACGGCCACCTACACCTGGGATGTCTTCTCCTCACTCGACGGCTTCGGCGGGTACGACGGGCACGGCGACTGGGGCGGCTACTGGGGCAAGGACGGCCCGGAGTTCCTCGAGCGGCGGCTCGCGCAGTACTCGGAGCAGCAGCGGATCGTGCTCGGGGCGACGACGTTCGGGATGTTCGTGTCGATGATCGGCCTGGCGGTGATGCCGGAGCTCGACCCGATCAACGCGGCGATCCGCAGCGCGCCGGCGACGGTGGTCTCGAGCTCGATCGAGGGGCCGCAGGACTGGCCCGACGCCACGATCGAGCGTGGCGACGCGGTCGAGATCGTCACCCGGCTCAAGGCCGAGTCCGAGATCCCGTTGCGCTCGCACGGCAGCCTGTCGCTCAACCGGTCGCTGATGGCCGCGGGGCTCGTCGACCGCGTGCAGGTGACGATCTTCCCGGTCGTGGCCCGCCCCCCCCCCCCCCCCCCCCGGTTTGGCGGGCCCCCCCCCCCAGCGAAACAC
>CAXUNA010000347.1:1177-4778 GCA_964252095.1 uncultured Jatrophihabitans sp.
GGGGGGGGGCGGCGGGGTTGGTGGTGTTTTGGGCCGGGGGGGGGGCGGGCGGCCGGGCGCCCGACCGGGCGGGCGTTGGCGCCGCCGACTTCGATCTCGAACTGCTCGACAGCCGGCTGTTCGACGGCCGCACCCAGGAACTGACTTACCGGCCGACCCGGCACGGGGCCTGACGGACTACGGAGAAACACCTGCCATCGTCAGCAGTTTCTCGAGTACCGCGCCCTCGCTGACGCGGAGGCCGTCGTGCTCGTGCTCGTCGGTGACCCACGCGTCGAGCGCGCCGACCGTGGCGGCGGTGGGGGCCGCGAGCTCGAGCGGCACGTACATGTCCTCGGCGTACACGGCGGCGGCCACCGGCACGGTGTTCGCCCGCAGCCGGTCGACGTCGTAGAGCGCCGGCCAGTCGTCCTTCGCGGCCAGCAGCTCGGCGACCTCGCGCAGCGGTGCGAGTGCCGGGTCGGTCCGGAACATCCACGGGTAGATCATCTCGCCGGTGAAGCCCAGCGGCCGGCCGTCGGCGAGCGCGGTGGCGGCGTCCAGCTCGGGGAACTCCGCGCGCACCCGTTGCGCCGACCACCCGGTGGAAACCCCTTGGGCGTACGAGGCTTCGTGCAGGACGGCGTACAGCGGCCGGTCGGTCAGCCGCAGTTCGGACTCGACCAGCATGAGGAAGGTGTCGGAGAGTCCGCGGCCGTCGGCGAACGCGGTCTCGAGCAGGTAGTGCAGCCGGTGGCTGCCGTCGCGCATGCCGAAACCGTGGCCGAGTGACTGGAACGCCTCGACGGTGAGGGTGCCGCCGCCCGGGAGACCGGCGGGCCGGTCGAGCAGTTCGCGCGCGATCCGGGCGGTCGACACGGCATCGTCGGGATAGCTCTCGTAGTGGCGCCGGGTGCGCTCGAGGACCAGCGGGTAGGTGACGCGGTAGACGTCGTCGGCGGGTGTGGTGAGACCGGCCAGCCCGCCGGTGACGAACGCCCGCTCGATGCCCGCGGGCGCCTGCGAGAGGTAGGTCAGGGTGCAGAAACCCCCGAAGCTCTGACCGAGCAGTCGCATCGGCCCGCCGCCGAGCAGCCGGCGCCGCACCTGCTCGGCGTCGGCCACGATCGAGTCGGCGCGGAACCAGGTGAGGTACTCGGCCTGTTCGGCCGCGGTGCCGCGTGCGGGAAGGGTCCGCCGGTTGACCGGCGTCGACAACCCCGTCCCGCGCTGGTCCAGCAGCAGCACCCGGTGGTCGCGCAGGGCTACCCGCAGCCAGCTCTCCTGCCCGACCGGGCGCGGGCTCGGCCCGCCGGGGCCGCCCTGCAGGAACAGCAACGGGATGCGGTGTTCCGCGCCCGGTTCGTCCGCGACGACCTCGCGGACGAACAGCTCGAGCTGCTCGCCGTCCGGCTCGTGCGGGCGGAGGGGGACGTCCAGCCGGTGGTCGGTGACGACGGTGCCGGGCTGTCGGGAGCTGGCCACCGGCTCACCGTACGAGGGTTGTCCGCTACGACGGGCGACCCGCCGCGGCGTAGCGGCGGCCGAGCTCGGCGAACGCGTCGCGCAGGGCGTCGGGGTGAGCCGCCTCGAGACCGGCGTCGAAACCGCCGAGACGGGCGGCCAGTCCGCCCCACGACCACGATCCGGCGACGACCCGGCAGCGGTCGGGGCCGATCTCCTCGACCACCATGTCGTGGGCGTACGGCAGGATCTCGCGAGCGGGCAGGTGGACGACGACCTCGCCGCGGCACGGCCACTGCCCGGACCCCGCACCGTCGGACCCGCGGAACCGGTCGACGACGAACGTCGCGACGTCGGCGGCCGGCAACTCGCGCACCGTGAAGCGCGGACCGGTCGGGACCCGCGGACGCATCCGGTCGAGGCGGAAGATGCGCCAGTCGTCGCGGTCGAGGTCCCACGCGACGAGGTACCAGCGGCCGTTCCGGCTGACCACGTGGTGCGGCTCGGCCCGGCGCGGGGCAGCGTCGGGGGCACCCGGGTCGTAGTCGAAGCGCAGCACCTCCCGCGCGTGGACGGCGGCGGTGACGGCGCTGAGCACCGCCGGGTCCACCCGGTCGGCGGACGACGACGCCGGCACGGGCGTCACCGTCACCGTGTCGATCCGCCGGCGCAACCGGGAGGGCATCACCTGGCGGACGGTCACCAGCGCGCGGGCGGCCGCCTCCTCGATCCCCGCGACCCCGGCCGCCGCGAGCTGCAGCGCGACCGCGAGGGCCACGGCCTGCTCGTCGTCGAACAGCAGCGGCGGCAGGTCGCTGCCGGCGTCGAGCCGGTACCCGCCGTCCGGGCCCTTCGACGCGGCGATCGGGTAACCCAGCTCGCGCAACCGGTCGACGTCGCGCCGCACCGTCCGCGGGCTGACCTCGAGCCGGTCCGCGAGCAGCGCGCCCGGCCAGTCCCGCCGGGCCTGCAGCAGCGAGAGCAGTGAGAGCAGTCGCCCGGAGGTCGTCGTCGGCACGGGTTCATCGTGCCACCGGGTAGAGGCCAGAACCTGACCGCTTCCTCGGCGATGCTGGGTGCGGCGACAGCGAGTCGCCACCCCGATCCGAGGAGCAGTCATGACCTTCACCGCCACCACCCACGTCAACTTCCGCGGCGACGCCCGCGCCGCGCTCGAGTTCTACGCCTCGGTGTTCGACGGCGAGGTCACCGTCGTCACCTTCGGCGACGCCCACAGCGCCGAGCGGCCGGAGGAGGCCGACCTGGTCATGTGGGGGCAGGCCGCGGCCGCGAACGGCTTCCGGATCATGGCGTTCGACGTCCCGGCGTCACGCGGGTACGACCCCGGCACCGACGCCTTCTTCGAGTCCGTTCGCGGGAAGACCGTCGAGGAGGTCACGGCGGTGTGGGAGAGGCTGACCGACGGTGCGACCGTCCGGACCCCGCTCGGCCCGTCGGCGTGGGCGCCCGCCTACGGCATGCTCACCGACCGGTTCGGGGTCACCTGGGTGATCGACGTCGAGGTCGCCCACACCCCGGCCTGACGGTCAGCCGCGGAGCGCTCCGGCCCAGCGCCAGTCCCCGCCGGGGCCGAGGTACTCCACGCGCTGCACGGGTTCGTCGGTGTCGGCCTCGTCCTCGGCCCACCGGCGGGCGGCGTCGTGGTCGTCGAACTCGCGCTCGTCCACGACGTCGCCCATGGCGTCGAGGAACCGGTAGCGGGTCACGGGCTGACCGTAGCGGTCGGGAAAGGCCCTTGTCAGCAGGGGTTTCCGCGGCTACTGGACGAGCCCCGTCACGGACGCGCCGCCGCTGTACTTGTCCAGGCAGCGCAGGACGACGCCGCCGGGGCCGGCTAGCAACGGGGCGTGGTCGCCGGACAGGTCGGCCACGCAGTCCGGCACGGCCACCCGGCTCGTCACGTCCCCGGTCCTCGGGTCGACGACGCTGACGGGGTCGGACCGGTCGCGGCTGTACTCGAGCCGGCCGCCCGCCAGCGCGAGCGACGCCGCGGCCGGGACGTCGTCGGCGCGGTCGGCGAGCGCCCTGCCGGTGTGCACGTCGAGCACGACGGTGCGGCCCGGCTCGTCCCGGCCGGGGTCGGCGGACGACGACGCCCGCACACTGCCGTCGACCAGCGAGAGGTCGACGGTGGTCA
>CAXUNA010000348.1:0-4767 GCA_964252095.1 uncultured Jatrophihabitans sp.
GACCCCGCCCACCGGGTCGTGCTCGCGCCGCGCGCGGGGCGGTGCGAGACCCCGACGGGAGCTGGGTGCTGCTGCGGTCGCGACCGTTGCGTCAGGTCACGGTCACCACCGTGGCCGCGGCGGCGGCCGGTGGGGCGCTCGGTGTCGCCGCCGTCCTCCTGGCGGGAGAGCTCACCGGGCACAGCAGCAGCGGCGGCTGGTTCGTCGCGGTGCTCGGTCTGGGCAACCTGCTCGGCGCGCTGGCCGTGGTGTGGCGACCTTTGCATGGTGAACCGGTCCGGCAGAGCCTCGCCCTCGTTCTCGCGCTCGGGGTGGCCACGGCCGCCGTCGCGGTGGTCTGGTCGTTCGCCGTCGGACTCGTGCTGTTCGCGGCGGTCGGGCTGCTGACGGCGCCGTGGGTGACGGCCACGCTGGGCGCCCGCGAGCGGTACGCACCGGCCGGGCGTCGGGGCGAGGTCTTCGTGGCGCTGGCCGGGGTCAAGGTGGCGGGCGCGTCCGCCGGCACGGCCCTCGCCGGGGTGCTCTCGGCCGGCGGTGGTCGACCGTTGGCGCTGGCCGGTGGCCTGCTGATCGTCGTCGCGGCGCTGGCGGTGTGGCTGCCTACTCGCCGCGCAGCCGCGCAGCCGCGCGGCCGCCTGCTCGGGCGTGACGTCGTTGACCCACACCGCGGCACCGGACTCCGAGCCCGCGAGGTACTTCAGCTTGCCGTTCGCACGGCGGATGGTGAACAGCTCGTTGGCGAGGTGCCAGTCGTCGCGGCCGTCGGCGACCGGCGCCTGCTGCCACCCCGAGATGTACGGCGCGGGGGTGTCGAAGAGCCGGTCGAAGCGTTGCAGGACGTCGAGGTAGACCGCGGCGAGGTCCTGGCGTTCCACGGTGGTGAGCGCCGGCAGGTCGGGCACGTGACGGCGGGGGACGATCCGCACCTCGTACGGCCAGCGGGCGGCGAACGGCACGTACACCAGCACGTGCTCGGTCTCGAGGACGACGCGTTCACCCGCCTTGCGTTCGGCGTCGGCGATGTCGCACTGCAGGCAGGAACCGGTCTCGGCGCGGTACTCCGCGTTCGACGCCACCACCTTGCCGAACCGGGCGGGCACGAACGGGTAGCCGTAGATCTGCCCGTGCGGGTGGGAGAGCGTCACCCCGATCTCCTCGCCGCGGTTCTCGAACGCGAACACGTACTCCACGCCGGGAACGGACGACAGGGCAACGGTGCGGTCCACCCAGGCGTCGAACACGGTGTGGACGCGTGACAACGGCAGCTGCGCGAACGAGGTGTTGTGGTCGCTGGTGAAGCAGACCACCTCGCACCGCCCGGTGCCGGGCCAGGACGAGAACGGCGGTTCCTCCACCACCGGGACGTTCGCCAGCGCGTCGGTGGCGAGCGAGGGGAAGCGGTTCTCGAACACCACGACGTCGTAGGCCGGGGCCGGGATCTCGGTGAGGTGGTCACCGTGGGTGGGGTCGAGCGGGCAGTCGTTGGTCGCGGGCTTGTAGGTGCGGGACTGGCGGTGCCCGGCGATCACCGACCAGTCGCGGAAGATCGGGTCCCAGCGGACCTGCGAGGCGTTCTGGGTCTCCGGCAGGTCGCGGCGGTCCGGCGCAGACCGGTCGGCCCCGGGGGCGTCGTCGAAGTAGATGAGCTCGCGGCCGTCGGCGAGGACGACGGGGGTCCTCGTCGTCACGCGGTCACGTCGGTGTCGAGACGGACGTGCCCGGGGATCTCGAGATCGGCCGGGACGACGAGCAGTTCGCCCACCGTCTCGCGCAGGTGGTCGGCCACCTGCGGTTCGATGCCGTCGTCGGTGACGAGGACGTCCGCGGTGGACAGCGGGCCGAAGTCGGCGAGCCCGACCGCCCCCCACTTGCTGGAGTCGGCGACCACGACGACCTGCGAGGCGCGGTTGATGAGCTCACGGTTGGTGTGGGCCTCGGCCAGGTTCGGCGTGGTGTAGCCCGCGTGCGCGGCCATGCCGTGCACGCCGAGGAACAACTGGTCGACGTAGATCGCGCGGATGCCGATGTCGGCGATCGGGCCGACGAGCGCCGCGCTCGGGGTGCGCACGCCGCCGGTGAGGATCACCGTGCGTCGCGACGGGTTCGGCAGCGTGGCGATGGTGTCCGCGACGGTGGTGGAGTTCGTGACGATCGTCAGTCCGTCGATGTCGGCGAGGAACGGCGTCATCGCCCAGGTGGTGGTGCCGGCCGAGATCGCGATCGCGGTGCCGGGCCGGATCAACCCGGCCGCCGCCGCGGCGATCGCCTGCTTGGCCGAGCGGGCGATCTCGCGCTTGGCCTCGAACCCCGGTTCCTCGGTGACGTTCCCCGTGAGCACCGCGCCGCCGTGGACCTTGGTGGCGAGCCCGGCGCTGACCAGTTGCTCGAGGTCGCGCCGGATCGTCATGTCCGAGACGCCGAGCAGGTTGGTCAGCTCGCTGACCCGCACGCCCCCCGACCGGCGGAGCTCCGCGGCGATGCGGGCCTGGCGTTGGCGGGCGAGCACGGGCGGCCTCCGGATCGGCGTGGGCGTGTGACGGCGGAGCGGGTGGTCCAGCGCGTCCGCACCCACCGGTCCGGACGTGGCACGACGGGGCGGGCCGAGGGCGCCCGCACCGTCGAGGAGCTACAGAATCCCTCGAAAACCCACATTGTGCAACACCCCTCGCCGGGCGTTGCAACATCGCCCCGTTCTAGCCGATCTGCTCGTCCACGTAGCACCACCGCCAGGCCTCGCCGGGCTCGGCGCTGCGCATGACCGGATGGGTGGTGTCGTGGAAGTGCGCCTCGGCGTGGCGGCGCTCCGAGGAGTCGCAGCAGCCGACGTTCCCGCACGTCAGGCACGCCCGCAGGTGCACCCAGTCGGTCCCCTCGCGCACGCAGTCGCCGCAGACGCCGGGCGTCAGCATCCGGACGACGGTCGGGGCGTCGGCGAGGTGTTCGCAGGCCGCGACCAGCCGCCGGCCAGGGACCAGTTCGCGGTCGGCGTCACGCTCGCCGAGGTCGTCCTGCCGGTCGAGCAGTGACTCCTCGAGGTCGATGGCGGCGAGCGCACCGCGCAGGACCTCGTCGTCGGCGCGGCCCTCGTCACGGGCGTCGACCACGACCTGCCGCTCGGCCACGAGCATCTCGACGCGCAACCGCCGGTAGAGCGCAGTCGGGGGTTCGTACTCGGCCTCGGGGCGGCCGAGCACCTCCCACGCACTGTTGACGCGGGTGTCGGCCCGCTGTCGCAGGGCACTCACGACCGAGTCGGGTTCGTCGCCCACGAGCAGGTCGTCGAGGCGCAGCAGCCCGGCCTGGGTGGCGGCCGACACGAGGGACGCCGTCTGCAGCGCGTCCTCGGCCGGATCGGGACCGGAGACCTTGAGGCGGCGCACCAACCAGGGCAGCGAAAGACCCTGGACGAGCAGGGTTCCCGCCACCACGACGAACGCTGCCAGCTGCAACAGTGACCGCTGCGGCGTGTCCTCCGGCAGCAGCAGGGCGGCGGCGAGGGTGACCACGCCGCGCATGCCGGCCCAGGAGATGAGGACGGAGTCGGCGCCCGACCACGCCTGTCGCCTCGCCGTGCGCCAGCCGGCCACCCCGGCGAAGACCCACACGAAGCGCGCGAGGATCGTCGCGACCAGCAGCCCGCCGCAGGTCAGCACGATCGTGCCGATGCTGTCGTTCGAGTCGGCGACGCCCTGCAGCAGCACCGGCAGTTGCAGGCCGATGAGCAGGAACACCGAGTTCTCCAGCAAGAACGCGACGGTGCGCCAGTTCGTCGCCTCGGCCACCCGCGAGCGCGCGGTCTGCACCTTCGGCGCCTTCTGGGCGAGCACGAGACCCGCGACGACGGTGGCGAGCACGCCGGAGGCCTGGATCTCCTCGGCGGGCAGGAAGGCGAGGAACGGCGCGGCGAACGAGAGCGTGGTGTCGAGGACGGGGTCGGTGATGCGCTTGCGCACCGTGGCGAGGATCAGCGCGACCACGACGCCGACCGCCACCCCACCGCCCGCGGCGAGCGCGAACCGCCACGCCACCTCGCCCGGGCCGACGGTGCGGGTCAGGGCGGCGATCGCCACGTTGAGCGCGACCAGCGCGGCGGCGTCGTTGACCAGGCTCTCGTTCTCCAGCAGCGTGGTGATCGACCGCGGCATGCCGAGCCGCTTGCCCAGGGCGGTGGCGGCGACGGCGTCCGGCGGCGCGACGACCGCCCCGATCGCGACGGCCGCGGCGAACGAGATCGCGGGCGTGATCCACCAGGTCACCAGACCGACGAAGAAGGTCGTGAACACGACGGCCCCGACGGCCATCATCAGCACCGCAAACTTGTTGTTGCGGAAGTCCACGAGCGAGGACCGGATCGCCGCGGCGTAGAGCAGCGGCGGGAGCAGCCCGAGCAGCACCAGGTCCGGCTCGATCTCGACGTCGGGAACGCCGGGGATCGCCGCGACACCGACGCCGACCACGACGAGCACCAGCGGCGTCGGCCAGCCGAACCGGTCGCAGAGCCCGGCCGTCACGCCGACCACGGCCACCAGGCCGATGAGCAGCACCGCGACGTCCACGCGGACATCTTCCGTGATCGCCGCGTTGCTCGGGGCGGCCACCCGGACCTGTTCGCCGCGGGCACTTCTGCTGCGTCCGCTTTGTCCGTAATGTGCGCGGCGTGACGAAGCCCCGCGTCCTCGGTCCCCTGCCCCGCCGCGCTCCCGCACCGCGCTCGCCGGCCTGCTGGTCGGTGCCGCGATGTTCGTCCGGACGATCGGCGTCGTGGAC
>CAXUNA010000349.1:0-4761 GCA_964252095.1 uncultured Jatrophihabitans sp.
GCGCGAACGCGGCCGCCGCGCCGGCGGTGAGCAGCAGCCCGGCGCTGACCGGGACGAGGGTGCGGGTGGTGAGTGCCATGAGGACCTCCGGGTTCGGTGGGGCGCCGCCGGTCGGCGACAGGGACGACCTTGGGCCGCGGGCCACCAAGCCCGCCCCGGCACGACCTCAACGTTGCGATAAGCCGGTGCGGGACGGTTCTGTCGGACCCCCGTGGTGGACTGCTCGTCATGGCCGACATCGCGTTGTTCCACTCCGTGCTCGGTGTCCGTGACGGCGTCCGGGCCGCCGCCGATCTGCTGCGCGACGCCGGGCACGGCGTCACCGTGGTCGACCAGTACGCGGGCCGGGTGTTCGACGACTACGCCGAGGCCGGGCGGTTCGCGGAGACGGAGCTCGGCTACCCCGCGCTCGTGCAGTCCGCGCTGGCCGCGGTCGAGGCGATGCCCGCGGACGTCGTGGTGGCGGGGTTCTCGAACGGCGGCGGGATGGCCGAGTGGGTCGCCACCCACCGCCCGGTCAGCGGCGTGCTGCTGTTCTCCGGCGTCCTGCCACCGCGGTTGCTCGACACCCTCGAGCCCGGCCTCGCGTGGCCCACCGGGGTGCCGGTCCAGAGCCACTACACCCGGGGCGATCCGTTCTACGCCGCCGACGCCGTGCCGGAGTTCGGGGCGTTCGTCGCGGCCGCGGGCGGGGTTCACGAGCACCACTGGTACGACGGCGCGGGTCACCTGTTCACCGACGCGTCGCTGCCGGACGAGTACGACCCGGCCGCGGCGGACCTGCTGTGGGAGCGCGTGCTCGGGTTCCTCGACCGACTCGGCCCCGACGGGCTGGAGGCGCTGGACGACGTCGTCTGACCACCAGGGCCCTCCACCTCCGGTCGAGGTCCAGCGACACGACCGGACACGCCCGCGCGACACGCCGAAGCGGTCGCCCGGGACAGGGCAGAATCGACCTCTCCACCCTCCGCCCCACCCGCGCCACCCGGAAGGACCGCACCACTCCGTGACCAGCTCGACCACCACCCCAGGCGCCGGCTCCGGGAGCTCGGACTCGTTCGTGCACCTGCACGTCCACACCGAGTACTCGATGCTCGACGGCGCCGCGCGGGTCGGCGAGTTGATGAGCGAGACCGCGCGCATGGAGATGCCCGCCATCGCCATGACCGACCACGGCAACGTGTTCGGGGCGTACGACGTCTGGCGGCAGGCCACGGCCAACGGGGTCAAGCCGATCATCGGCATGGAGGCCTACCTCACCCCCAACACGTCGCGCTACGAACGCACCCGGGTGCGGTGGGCGAACGGCGGCGAGGACGACGTCTCGGGCGGTGGCGCGTTCACCCACATGACGCTGCTGGCCGAGAACACCGGCGGCATGCACAACCTGTTCCGGCTGGCCTCGCGGTCGTCGCTCGAGGGCTTCTTCTACAAGCCGCGCGCCGACCGTGAGCTGCTGTCGGAGTACGCGTCCGGGCTGATCGCCACCACCGGCTGCCCGTCGGGGGAGATCCAGACCTGGTTGCGGATCGGCAACTACGAGAAGGCCCGCGAGAGCGCCGCGGAGTTCCGCGACATCTTCGGGGCAGGGAACTTCTTCCTCGAGCTCATGGACCACGGCCTCGGCATCGAGACCCGCATCCGCGAGGACCTGCTGCGCCTCGGTCGCGACCTCGGGCTGCCGATGATCGCCACCAACGACCTCCACTACACGAAGGCGTCGGACGCCGACGCCCACGAGGTCCTGCTCTGCGTCCAGAGCGGCAAGACCATGGCCGACCCGAACCGCTTCAAGTTCGACGCCCGCGACTTCTACCTCAAGAGCCCGGCCGAGATGCGCTCGCTCTGGGCCGACAAGTACGACCTGCGCGAGGCGTGCGACAACACGCTGCTCATCGCCGAGCGGTGCGACGTCTCGTTCACCGAGGGCAACGGCACCTACATGCCGCGGTTCCCCGTGCCGGACGGCGAGAGCGAGACCTCCTGGTTCGTCAAGGAGGTCGAGCGCGGGCTGCTCGCCCGGTACCCCACCGGGGTGCCGGAGGCCTCGCGCAAGCAGGCCGAGTACGAGGTCGGCGTCATCACCTCGATGGGCTTCCCGGGGTACTTCCTCGTCGTCGCCGACTTCATCCAGTGGGCGAAGGACCACGGCATCCGCGTGGGTCCCGGCCGCGGCTCGGGTGCGGGCTCGATCGTCGCCTACGCCATGCGGATCACCGACCTCGACCCCCTGCGCCACGGGCTGATCTTCGAGCGGTTCCTCAACCCGGACCGCGTCTCCATGCCCGACTTCGACGTCGACTTCGACGAGCGTCGTCGTGGCGAGGTGATGGCCTACGTCAGCGACAAGTACGGCGCCGACCGTGTCTCGCAGGTCGTCACCTACGGCACCATCAAGGCCAAGCAGGCGGTGAAGGACGCGTCGCGGGTCCTCGGCTACCCGTTCAGCATGGGCGACCGCATCACCAAGGTCATGCCGCCGCCGGTCATGGGCAAGGACGTGCCGCTGGCCAAGGTCTTCGACACCACGCACGACCGGTACGGCGAGGGCGGCGAGTTCCGCTCGCTGTACCAGCAGGACGGTGAGGTCAAGAAGGTCGTCGACACCGCGAAGGACCTCGAGGGTCTCAAGCGGCAGTGGGGCGTCCACGCCTGCGCGGTCATCATGTCCAGCGCCCCGCTCACCGACGTCATCCCGATCATGAAGCGGGAGGCCGACGGCGCGATCATCACGCAGTTCGACTACCCGACGTGCGAAGCGCTCGGCCTGCTCAAGATGGACTTCCTCGGCCTGCGCAACCTCACGGTGCTCGACGACGCGCTGCGCAACATCGAGGCCAACCGCGGCGAGAAGGTCGTGCTCGAGGACCTCGAACTCGACGACCCGAACACCTACGCCCTGCTGGCCCGCGGCGACACCCTCGGCGTGTTCCAGCTCGACGGTGGCCCGATGCGGGCGCTGTTGCGGTCGATGCGCCCCGACAAGTTCGAGGACATCTCGGCCGTCGGCGCGCTCTACCGCCCCGGCCCGATGGGCATGAACTCGCACAACGAGTACGCCGACCGCAAGAACGCCCGCAAGCCGGTCGAACCGTTGCACCCGGAACTGGCCGAGCCGCTGTCGGAGATCCTCGGCGAGACCTACGGCCTGATCGTGTACCAGGAGCAGGTCATGGCCGTGGCCCAGAAGGTCGCGGGGTACTCGCTCGGCGCCGCGGACCTGCTGCGCCGCGCGATGGGCAAGAAGAAGAAGAAGGAACTGGATGCCCAGTACGAGACGTTCTCGTCTGGCATGCAGGAACGCGGGTTCTCCGCGGCCGCCATCAAGAAGCTCTGGGACACCCTGCTGCCGTTCTCCGACTACGCGTTCAACAAGGCGCACTCCGCCGCGTACGGCGTGGTCTCCTACTGGACCGCCTACCTCAAGGCCAACTACCCCGCCGAGTACATGGCGGCGCTGCTGACCTCGACCAAGGACGACAAGGACAAGTCCGCGATCTACCTCGCGGAGTGCCGGCGCATGGGCATCACCGTGCTCCCGCCGGACGTGAACTCCAGCCAGGCCGAGTTCACCCCGATCGGCGCCGACATCCGGTTCGGGCTGTCGGCGATCCGCAACGTCGGCACCAACGTCGTGGCCTCGGTCGTTGCGACCCGGCAGGCCAAGGGGGAGTTCGTCGACTTCCCCGACTACCTGCGCAAGGTCGACGCCGTCGCCTGCAACAAGCGGGTGGTGGAGGCGCTCATCAAGGCCGGCGCGTACGACTCGATGAAGCACCCGCGGTTCGGGCTCATCAAGGTCTACGAGCAGTCGATCGACGCCGTGCTCGACACCAAGAAGGCCGAGGCGATCGGGCAGTTCGACCTCTTCGCGTTCGGTGACGACGCCGTGGCGAGCGGTCCCGGCGGGGTCGACGACGCGTTCACCGTCGCCATCCCCGAGGGCGAGTGGGACAAGACCGTCCTGCTCACGTTCGAGCGCGAGATGCTCGGCCTCTACGTCTCCGACCACCCGCTGTTCGGCGTCGAGCACGTGCTGGCCGCGGCGTCGGACACCACGATCGCGTCGTTGCAGACGGCCTCGGAGGACCCGGAGATGGCGGCCGTCGAACAGAGCGGTCGCGGTGACCGGCGCGGCGAGTTCGTCACCGTGGCGGGCATCCTGTCGGGCGTCAACCGGCGCACCACCAAGGCTGGCGCGCCGTGGGCGCAGTGCACGCTCGAGGACCTCTCCGGCGCCGTCGAACTGCTGGTGTTCCCGCAGACCTACGCCGAGGTGAGCATGCTGCTCGCCGAGGATGCGATCGTCGTGGTGCGGGCGCGCACCGACAACCGCGACGACACCGTCAAGCTCATCGTCAGCGAGGTGACGATCCCCGACCTGTCGACCAAGGACGACCGCGGGCCGATCCAGATCAAGCTGCCGACCCAGCTGTGCACCGAACCGCGGGTGGAGCAGCTGAAGTCGGTGCTCGGCAGTCACCCCGGCACCACGGAGGTGCTGCTGACGCTCGTGAACGGCGACCGCGAACGGTTGTTCAACCTCGACGACCGGTTGCGCGTCACCCGCTCGCCCGCGCTGATCAGCGATCTCAAGCACCTGCTGGGGGCGAGCAACGTCGCCTGACAGTCCCCGAACGTTCCGGGCAGCATCCGGGCGGGCCGGTGTGGGTATGTCGCACGACGTGGAGTTGCAGCGGCTCGTGGTCCCGGCGGCGTCGGTGCTGGGGGCGCTCGCGATCGTTGCAGGATGCACCAGTG
>CAXUNA010000350.1:0-279 GCA_964252095.1 uncultured Jatrophihabitans sp.
GCCCGTGGCCGCCTGACCGGTCTCGACGTCGGCGCCGCCGAGGCGGCCCCCGGGGTGCGGCTGGTGCTGCGGGGACCGGCGCCCGACGGGCTGACGTCGGCCGGGTTCATCATGGGCGGCGGGCACGGCTTCCAGAGTCTGCAGCCGCTCGTCGACGACGAGATCGCCTACCGCGGCCAGCCGGTCGCCGTCGTGGTGGCCGACACGCCCCACCAGGCCGTCGCCGGGCCCCCCCCCCCCCCCGCCCCCCGAAACACCCACCCCCCCCCCCCCGCCCCC
>CAXUNA010000350.1:289-4759 GCA_964252095.1 uncultured Jatrophihabitans sp.
GCTCGTCCGTGCCGAGTACGACGAGTCCGCGGCCGCCGTGACGATCGAGGCCGACGGCGCGGAGACCGTCGACCAGCAGGACGTCATCCCGTTGCCGATGTTCGCCGACGTCCGGCTCGGCGATGCCGACGCCGCCTTCGACGCCGCACCTGTCCGGGTCGACGCCTCCTACGACTGCCCGCCCCAGCACCCGTCGCCGATGGAGCTCATCGGCGGTGTGGTGGCCTGGGACGGTGACCGGTTGACCATCCACGAGGGGACGCAGAACGCGGCGTCGCTGCAGTTCGGCGTCGCGACCGCTCTGGGCATCGAGCCGTCCCTGGTCAGAGTGGTCTCGCCTTATCTCGGTGGGGGTTTCGGCAACAAGAACTCGTTGCAGTGCCAGACCGCACTGGCGGCGATCGCCGCCCGCCGGCTCGGCCGCCCCGTGAAACTGGTGCTGACCCGCAGCCAGATGTATCTCAGCGCGTCGTTCCGGCCGGCGTCGCACCACCGGGTGCGGCTCGGTGCGGGCGCCGACGGCACCCTGCTCGCCGCGATCCACGAGATCGACCAGCAGACCTCACGGCACGACGCGTTCCCCGCCGCGTACACCGAGATGACCTCGCGCCTGTACGGCATCCCGGCCTTCCGCGGTCACCAGCGACTGGTCCGCACCGACACCCAGACCCCCGGCTACATGCGAGCGCCGCACGAGCACCCCGCCTCGTTCGCGTTCGAGAGCGCGGTCGACGAGCTCGCCGCGGCCGTCGGCGTCGACCCGGTCCGGTTGCGGATCGTCAACGACACCCCGACCGACCCCGTCAGCGGGCAGCCGTTCTCGTCCCGTCACCTCGCGGAGTGCCTGCGCCGCGGTGCCGACACGTTCGGGTGGTCGGGACGCGACCCGGCGCCCCGCTCGATGCGCGCCGTCGACGGCACGCTGATCGGGTGGGGCGTGGCCGCGGGTGCCTATCCCGCCAGCACGGTCGCGGCCGTCACGCGACTCACCGCGGGTGCCGACGGCCACGTCACGCTGCACGTCGGCGGCCACGAGATGGGCCAGGGGATCCGCACCGCGGTCACCACCGTGGTGTGCGACGACCTCGGCGCGGCGCCGGAGCAGGTCACGGTCGACGTCGGGGACACCGCGGTGGTCCCGCAGCACCTCACCGCCGGCGGGTGGGGCACCGCCACCGCTCTGCCGGGTGTGCGCAGCGCACTGGACGCCCTCCGCGCCGAACTGGGTGCGCCCGCCGACGGCCCGTTCGACATCGGTGCAGCCGTGCGCACGAGCGGCCGTCACGAGGTCGCGGTCGAGGTCACCACGACCGGGCCCGGCCAGTCGACCGACGCGGTGCAGAACCTGGACCACGGCGGCCTCGCGTTGAGCGGTCCGGAGTACCCGGACTTCACGACCTTCAGCTACGCGGCGCACTTCGTCGAGGTGCGGGTGGAGCCGACGACCGCCCGGGTGCGCGTCGCGCGGGTGGTCAGCACCGTCGACTGCGGAACGGTGATCAGTCCCGTCACGGCACGCAGCCAGGTGCGTGGCGGCGTCGTCTGGGGTCTCGGCGCGGCGTTGCGGGAGGTCAGTCAGCCCGACCCCACCCACGGCGGCTTCGTCAACGACAACCTCGCCGACTACGTGGTGCCGGTCATGGCCGACCTCCCCGACATCCACGTCCAGTTCATCGACGAGCCCGACACCACCTACAACCCGCTCGGCGTCAAGACGCTCGGCGAAGTGGTCATGGTCGGGGTGGCCGCGGCGATCGCCAACGCGGTCCACCACGCGACCGGTGTCCGCCACCGTCGCCTGCCCATCCGGATCGAGGACGTCCTCGACGCGCGAGGCTGAACCGGTCGCCCGGTCACGAACTCCGCGCGTCGGTGTTCGCGTCGCGTCAGGGTGTTGTGCCACGTCGTCGGAACTGCCATGGTTCGACGCCTCGTCACCGGCCTCCACCCGTCACAGAACAGGGATCAACCGTGCGCAGAAGCGTTTTCTTCGCGTTGACCGGCATTTCGGCCATGGCGGTGCTCGCGGGCACGGTGCCCGCGCAGGCGGCACCCGCGGCCGCCGTCACGACCGGCACGGTCACGGGCACCGTGGTGAACGCCGCGGGCGGGGCCGCCCTCTCGGGGATCTGCGTCAACGTCGTGGACGCGAGCACCAACCAGACCGTCGGGACGAGCGCGGCGACGGGCTCGACCGGGGTGTGGCAGCTCAAGGGGGTCGCGCCGTCGACGACGTACACGGCCACGGCTTTCGGCTGCAGCAACCGCAACTTCGTCAGCCAGTGGTACGACCACCAGGACTTCCAGGACCGGGCGACATCGTTCGGCGTGGTGGCCGGGAAGACCACGAAGTTCCTCGACTTCTCGCTCAGCGAGGGTGGCTCGATCTCCGGCACGGTGACCGACTCCGTCACGAACGCACCCGTGGCCGGGATCCTGGTGATCGCGTACTCGACCGCCGCGCAGGAGGTCTCGACGTTCGCGCAGTGCACCTCGGCGGCCGGTGGCTACACGCTGATAGGAGTGCCCACGAGCGGCGCCAAGCTGCAGTTCCTGCCGAACGACTGCGGGACCAGCTCGACCTACCGCGCGACCTGGTACAAGAGCCACACCAGCTACGCCAAGGCCACCGTCGTGCCGGTCACCGCGGGCAAGACGAAGAAGAGCGTCAACCAGGTCGTCACGGCGTCGACGGGCTGACGGCCGCCGGTCGCAGCGGCGACGGGGCGCCGAGCACCGCGAGCAGCTGCAGTTTCTCCGCGCTCTCGCTACCGGGGACGGCCGTGTAGACCAGCAGGTGGTGGGCCTGCTCCGGGTCGAGCAGGGTCTGGCAGGTCAGCTCCAGCAACCCCAGCTCGGGGTGGAGGAACCGCTTGTGCCGCTGCGGCCGGAGGCCGACCTCCTGCCGTTCCCACACCGCGCGGAACTCCTCGCTCTGCTCGAGCAGCAGCGACACGTACGTCGCCGCGCGCGACGACGGGCCGCGGGCGGCGAGGGTGCCGCGCAGGCCCGAGGCCCACAGCCGCGACAGGAACGCGTGCTCCTCCGGCGCGTAGAGCGAGCGCGACGACGGGTCGGCGAACCAGCGGTAGCCGATGCTGCGCGACGGCCCGGTGAAGCCGGTGGTGACTCCGGTCAGCGCCGCACCGAGCGGCGTCTGCCGCAGCGTCTCGCCGAGCTCGTCGACGATCTCGGCCGGGGTGTCGGCGAGCCGGTCGAGGATCCGCAGCAGGCCGGGGCCGACGTGGTGGGTGGTGCCACCGCGCGGGGGCGGGGTGTGGCCGGCCAACCGGAACAGGTGGTCGCGCTCGTCCAGCGACAGGTGCAACCCCTGCGCGATCGCGGCGATCATCTGCTCCGACGGCTGCGGCCCGCGCTCCTGCTCGATGCGTGAGTAGTAGTCCGTCGACATGTGGGACAGCAGCGCCGCCTCCTCACGTCGCAGGCCCGCGGTGCGGCGGCGTTGCCCGCGGGGGAGTCCGACGTCCTCCGGCTGCAGCGACTCACGCCGGTGCCGCAGGAACGACGCCAACCCCGACCGGTCCACGACCACGACTGTGCCGCATCCGCCCGGACGCAGCCACGGATCGACGATCCCTGGTTGCGCCACGGCGGACGCAGGACGGTGGACGGGCAGCAGCCACCGACCGAGGAGATCGACATGACCCGCACCCCACCCGACATCACCGTCCCCGACCTCACCGGGAAGCGCGCGGTCGTCACCGGCGCCAGCGACGGTATCGGGCTCGGCATCGCGACCCGACTCGCCGCGGCCGGAGCCGAGGTCGTCATGCCGGTGCGCAACCCCGAGAAGGGCGAGCGGGCCGTCGCCGCGATCCGCAGGGAGCATCCCGGTGCCGCGGTCGAGCTGCGGGAGCTCGACCTCTCGTCGTTGGACTCGGTGGCCGCGCTCGGCGGGACCCTCGCGGCCGAGGGGCGCCCGATCCACCTGCTGGTGAACAACGCCGGCGTCATGACCCCGCCCGAGCGGCAGCTGACGGCCGACGGGTTCGAGCTGCAGTTCGGCACCAACCACCTCGGGCACTTCGCGCTCGTCGGCCACCTGCTCCCGCTGCTGCGGGCCGGACGGGCGCGGGTGACGTCGCAGATCAGCATCGCCGCGCGCAGCAACGGCATCCACTGGGACGACGTGAACTGGGAGCGTTCGTACGACGGCATGAAGGCCTACAGCCAGTCCAAGATCGCGCTCGGGCTGTTCGGTCTGGAACTCGAGCGCCGCGCCACCGCCGGGAACTGGGGGATCACCAGCAACCTCGCGCACCCGGGCGTCGCGCCGACCAGCCTGCTCGCAGCGAGGCCCGAGCTGGGCCGCGACCGTGACACCCGGCAGGTGCGGTTGATCAGGGCGCTGTCCGCCCGCGGGGTGCTGTTCGGCACGGTCCGCTCGGCCCCGCTGCCCGCGCTGTTCGCCGCCACCTCCGACGAGGCCGCGGGCGGCCGGTTCTACGG
>CAXUNA010000351.1:0-4495 GCA_964252095.1 uncultured Jatrophihabitans sp.
GGTGCGGGCCATCATGCCGCCGTCGAGCCAGGCCTTCACCGCGCCGAGCGCGAGCCGGTCGTCACCGAAGCCGGTGGCGAGCCCGAGCGGCAGTGTGTGCACGTCACCGTCGACCGGGTGTCCGGCCACCGCGCGCAACGCCTCCCACGCCACCATCAGCCGCACGCGGACCGGCAGCCGGCCCTGCTCGAGCGCGCGGCGGTAGGCCGCCGCCTCGACCGGTGACCGACCGACCAGCCCGCCCCCGATGCCGGCCTCGGCCACCGACGTCACGCCCTGGCGGGCGCACCGCGCCGCCCCGGCGGCCACGAACCCGACCAGGTCGTCGAGCGGATAGGGGGTCCGCAGCGCGGAGACCAGCTCGGTCGCGTCCTCGAGGAACAAGCCGGTCGGCTCACCGTCCGCGCCCCGGACGACACCGGCGGGCCACCCGGTGGCAGGCACCGCGACGTGCGCGAGCGTCGCCGAGTCGACGAGCTGGCCGTGGCCGGACGTGTGGACCAGCAGCAGCCGACGGCCGTGGGCGATCGGGTCGAGATCGTGACGGGTGAGATGACGCCCGAGCGGACGTTGGTCGTAGCCCACCGCGTCGACCCACGAGCCCTCCGGGGCGGCGAGCGCGGCGGCCTCGAGCCGGGCGAGCACGCCCGCGACGTCGGTCGCGCCGCGCAGATCGGTCGCGCTCTCGTCCTGCCCGGCCCAGGCCAGGTGGACGTGGGCGTCGACGAAGCCCGGCAGCACCGTCCGGCCACCGAGGTCGACGGTGCGACGCGCCGTGACGCCGGTGAGGTCGTCGTCGAGCCCGAAGACCTTCCCGCCCCAGATGCCGAGCCGGTGGGCGACCGGACGGTCCGGATCCATCGTGAGGATCGTGCCGCCGACCAGGAGCAGGTCGATCACGCGCGCTTCCTCGGCGACACCCACATGGTGATGTCGGCGTGGACGTACACGGTGCCGTCGGCGGTGGTGATGTCGACGGGGACGACGACCTCGCGCGATGCGTCGGCCGCGAGCCCGCTGAGGTCCTCGACCGTGGCGGTGGCCGTCACCCGCGTCCGGGCGACCGTGAGGTAGGAGACCGTCATGTCCTTCGGGATCCAGCGGTGGGTGGCCGGCACGCTCACCTCGGTGGTGATCCCGGCGGCCACCTCGGCGAGGTTGCAGGACGCGATCGCGTGCACGGTGCCGAGGTGGTTGTGGACGCCCCAGCGGTTGCGCATCGTCGCGACCCCGCGGCCGGCGTCCAGGTCGACGAACCACGGCCGGACGGTGCGGAAGTACGGCGCCCGGAACCACACAGCGACCGAGAACACCCGCTTCCCACCGGGCATCGCCGCCAGCTTGCGGTAGGTCGTCAGCAGGGGCGCGGGGGTCGTCGGCACCGCGGGATCGTAACGGTGGGGCCCGGCGTGAGGTCGTGCACGACGTGGGTAGGAGCAGTCATGAGCACCTCGTCGACCCGCTTCGGCTACACCCTGATGACCGAGCAGAGCGGACCCCGCGAACTGGTCCGCCACGCCGTCGGCGCCGAGGCGGCGGGTTTCGACCTGCTCGTCTCGAGCGACCACTACTTCCCCTGGCTGAAGGAGATGGCCCACGCGCCCTACGCGTGGTCGGTGCTGGGCGCCGTTGCACAGGCCACCGATCGCGTCGAGTTCATGACGTACGTGACCTGTCCGTCGTTCCGCTACCACCCCGCGGTCGTCGCCCAGAAGGCCGCGACCCTCGGCCTGCTCTCCGACAACCGGTTCACGCTCGGCCTCGGTTCGGGCGAGAACCTCAACGAACACGTGGTGGGGGCGCCCTGGCCGGTGGCGCGGGTGCGGCAGGAGATGCTGATGGAGGCGCTGCAGATCATCACCGCGCTGCACCGCGGCGATCAGCTCTCGTGGACCGGCCAGCACTTCTCGGTGGAGTCCGCGAAGATCTGGGACCTGCCCGAGCAGCCGGTCCGGATCGGCGTGGCCGTCTCGGGGGATTCCTCGGTCGAGAAGTTCGCGCCGCTCGCCGACCACCTCGTCGCGGTCGAGCCGGACGCGGACCTGGTGGCGAAGTGGGACGAGGTCCGGTCCGGTGCGGATCTGCCCGCCGGCCGCAAGATCGGCCAGATCCCGATCTGCTGGGGCCGGGACAAGGACGCGGCGGTCGCGCGGGCGCACGAGCTGTTCCGGTGGTTCGGCGGCGGGTGGCACGTCAACGCCGACCTGCCGACGCCCGTCGCGTTCGACGCCGCCAGCCAGTTCGTGACGCCCGCCGACGTCGCGGACTCGATCGCCTGCGGCCCCGATCTCGACGAACTCGCGGCGTCGGTCAAGCCCTATCTCGACGCGGGATTCACCGATGTCGCGCTCGTGCAGGTGGGCGACGAGAGCCAGGAGGAGTTCCTCACCGACGTGGCTCCCGACCTGCTGCGGCGGCTGCGCGAGCTGTGAGGCCGGGCAAGCAGGCCGCGGGCAAGGGTGTCGAGCCGGTGCCACAGAACCCCGTGCACGGCGCGGTCTCCGGCGGCGTCACGGCGGCCGTCGACCACGGCGGCGTGAGGTGTCTCGCCGAGGCGACCGGCACCTGGCCCGCCTGAGCCGAACCGGCAGGGCCCGACGGCCGACCCGTCACACTGAACGCCGTGGACGCCACCGACCTGACCCACCTGCGCCGCTGCGTCGAGCTCGCGACGGAGGCGCTCGACGCCGGCGACGAGCCGTTCGGTTCGGTGCTGGTCGACGCCGACGGCGTGGTGCTGCGCGAGGAACGCAACCGCGTGGGCGGGGGTGACGAGACCCGTCATCCCGAGTTCGAGCTCGCGCGCTGGGCCGCGACGAACACGACCCCGCCGGTCCGGGCCACCGCGACCGTCTACACCTCGGGCGAGCACTGCCCGATGTGCTCGGCGGCGCACGCGTGGGTGGGCCTCGGCCGCATCGTGTACGCCGTGTCCGCCGCGACCCTCACGCAGTGGCGCGCCGGTTGGGGCCTGCCGGCGTCGTCGGTCGCCACCCTGTCGATCCAGCAGATCGCACCGGGTCTACCCGTCGGGGGCCCGGCACCGGAACTCGAGGACGTCATGCGGGCCCTGCACGCCCGGAAGGCCGGCGTCTGACCCGTCAGGCCATCGCGCCGGCCGGGACGGCGTCGGTCACGGCCCCGGCGTGCACGTCGAGCATCGATGCGACCGTGCGCGACCACGGGTACCGTTCGGCCAGCGCCCGCGCGGCCGCGCGGCGCGCACCCTCCGGTTCGCGCAGGACCTCGACGACCGCGTCGGCGAAACCCTCACCGGACACCGGCGCACCCCGCCCCGCCGGCCCCGTTGCAGAGAGCAACAGTTCGGCCACCGCCGACGTCGTCCTGGCGCCCGGTCCGGCCGCTTCTCCCGCGCCAGCCGCGAGGCGAGGACGAGCTGCACGCCAGGTCCACGGCGGGGGGTGGCGACCGGCGCGAACCCGCCGAGATCCACACCGAGCGGAACCCTGCGCGCGGCGGGGAACTCCGCACCGGCGAACTCCGAGCAGACCACGACGACGTCGGCCTTCCGTTGCACCATGCACCGCACGCTGTCCGACGCACCCCGCGCCGCCGCCGCCGGCAGCCACGGCGCGAGCAACGGCAACGTGCGGTCGAACCGTTCGTGCGAGACCAGCACGACCGGCACACCGTTCCGGTCGGCCCATCGCCGCACCGTCGGCAGCCAGGCCTTGTCGTGCAGCTCGATCACGTCCGGCGCCGCGTGGTCGAGCGCCGTCGCCAGCACTCCCGGCCGGATCACCAGCCGGTAGCCACCGGAGCCGGGGATGACCGGTCCGCTCAGGGTGATCCGGCCCGGTCCGAGGGTGTCGCGTTCGCCCGGCACGACCAGCACGGTGGAGTGCCCGGCCGCGCGGAACCCGTCACCCAGGCGGTGCACCACGGTCCGGATCCCGCCGGAGACCGGCGAGTACCAGCCCGCCAGCTGGGCGATCCTCACCGGCGGCGAGGCGTCATGCGGCGCGCCGGGCCGCGGCGGCGCGCGCGGCGACGATCCGCTCGAACTGGCCGACCAGGGCGGTGGTGACGCCCTCCCAGGTGCGGTGGGTGACCGACGCCCGCGCGGCCTCCGCGAGGCGGAAGCGCTCGGTGTCGTCGGCCAACCGTGCGACGAGTGCCGCGAGTGCCGCCGGGTCGTCGTCGCGCCACAGCAGGCCGTTGACGCCGTCCGTGACGAGGTCGAGCGGTCCGCCGGACGCCGCGACCACCGCGGGAACGCCGGCCGCCAGCGCCTCCTGCACCGACTGGCAGAACGTCTCGTCGGCGCCGGGGTGAGCGAGCACGTCGAGGCTCGCGACCACCCGGCCGAGCTCGGACCCGACCAGCTGGCCGGTGAACACGGCGTCGGGGAGCTCGCGTTGCAGTGCACCACGCAACGGTCCTTCGCCGACCACGACCACCCGGACCCCTGGCAGGCGCGAGGTCGCCGCGAGCAGCTCGATCCGCTTCTCGGCGGCGAGCCGCGCCTGCCAGG
>CAXUNA010000351.1:4505-4747 GCA_964252095.1 uncultured Jatrophihabitans sp.
CCCCCCCCCCCGCCCCCGGGGCGGGGGGGCGGGGGCCGCGCGCCGCGCGAGCCGCTGCGGGGGGGCGCGCCGCCCCACCACCCCGACCAGCAGCTGCCGACCGTCGAGCAGCGCCGCGCGGGTGGCGTCGTCGCGGTGACGTGGGTGGAACCGGGCCGCATCGACACCGCGCGGCCAGCGCGCCAGCCGGGCGAAACCCTGCCGCCGCAGCGCATCCAGCGTCGCGGACGACGGCGCGAGGG
>CAXUNA010000352.1:0-4741 GCA_964252095.1 uncultured Jatrophihabitans sp.
CACGACGCGCGCCGGGCCCGCGTAGGTGCGGGCGGCGAGGGCCGCGACCGGGTCGGGAGGCGCGATCGCCGCGCCGAGGGCGACACCGGCGGCCAGGGTCGCGCCCGCGACGAACATCGCGAACCCCGCGCCCACGAGCAGGGCGGTGGCGAGCACGAGCGCCACCGACAGGCTGATCACCGGTCGCAGGTTGCGGCGGATGGCGACGAGCGACGCGTCCAGGGCGGCGCTGTAGAGCAGCGGCGGGATGATGAGGGTCAGGACGATGTCGGGGTCGAGCTCGATGTTCGGCCCCGGCAGGACCGCGTAGACGATCCCGCAGAGCGTCAGCAGGGCGGCAGCGGGGAAGCCCGTGTGGTCGGCCACCCAGTGCACGAGCACGACGACCGCCACCGCCGCGAGGACGAACAGCAGGATCGCTTCGACGTGCACCGCCCCATCTTGGCGGACCGGTGTGAACGCCGGAGGTCGCACGGCGGCGGCTGCGCCGTGAGCGGAACCGTCAGGCCGCGGTGGGCGTCACGTCAGCCGCGGGTTCGGCGGGGTCCGCGGCTGCCGTCCGGCGGTTCAGCGACCGGTTGACGCTGATGTCGACGACGCCCACGATCAGCGCCGCCACCACGAAACCGAACGCGACGAACAGGCCGTGTTGGACGGCGTCGGCGAAGTCGCCCTGGGAGCTCGCGAGCCGGGCGTAGAACACCGACCCGACCGCGGCGATGCCGATGGCCGAGCCGACCCGCTGCCCGACCTGCAGCACCCCACCGGCCGAGCCGCCCTGGGCGGGCGGGACCTGCGAGAGCGTGAGGGTCTGGTTCGGCGAGATGACCAGGCCGGACCCGAACCCGCTGACCAGCAGCGGGGCCGCCGTGTACCAGCCCAGCAGGTGGTCCGCGCCGCCGACGTGCACGGCCAGCCAGACACCGACGAACCCGAGGGCGACCAGGACCAGGCCGATCGCGATCACGCTGCGCCCGAGCCGGCCGACCAGCTTGCCGCCGATGATCGCGGACACCCCGGAGCCGACCGCGAACGGCACCGACGCGACGCCCGCCAGGAGCGCGGAGTAGCCCAGGCCGCCGGGTGAGGGCGACTGCAGGAGCAGGCTGAAGACGAAGAACAGCGGCACGAAGCCCGCGAAGTACAGCGCGATGATCGAGGTGCCGAACGAAAACGACCGCATCTTGAACAGCTTGACGTCGACCATCGGCTCGTGGCCGTGCCGGCGGTAGCGGAACTCCCACAGCACGAACAGCAGCAGCAGGACGGCGGACGCCGGCACGAGCAGCCACTTCGCCGAACCGCTCCAGTTCTGCTCCTGCACGAACGGCAGCAGCAGCGTCACCACCCCGGCGCCGAGCAGGACCACGCCGACGGGGTCGTAGTCGTGGTGTCTGTCGCCGCGCTGGTCGGCGGTGGCACCGGGCAGGAAGCGGGGCGCGAACAGCAGCACGGCGAGGCCGATCGGCAGGTTCACGAAGAACACGTACCGCCAGCCGTTCGTGTCGCCGAAGATCGTGATGAGGATGCCGCCGAGCAGCGGCCCGATCGCGGTGGCGATGCCGACCATGGCGCCGAACAGGCCGAACGCCTTGGCCCGCTCGGGGCCCTTGAACTGCTGCTGGATGATCGCGGTGATCTGCGGGGTGAGCAGACCGCCGGCGAGACCCTGTGCGAGGCGGGCGATCACCAGCCACAAGCCGCTCTGGGCCGCGCCGCAGAAGACGCTCGCGATCGTGAACAGGGCGACGCCCCAGAGGAACATCGTGCGCCGGCCGCGCACGTCACCGAGCCGGCCGGCCGGGACGAGCAGCAGGCCGAAGGTCAGCGCGTAGCCCGCGAGCACCCACTGGATCTCGTCCGAGCTCGGCTTCAGCGAGCTCTCGCGGATCGACTGCAGGGCGACGTTGACGATCGAGACGTCGAGCAGCACCATCGCGCCGCCGATGAGACAGACCGTCAGGGCCTTCCACCGGTTGGGGTCCAGTTCGTCGTCCCCTCCGCCGGCGCCGGCCACGGTGCCCCGGGCCGGGGTCGACGGCGGCGCGGCGTCGGCCTGCCGGTCCTTCTCCGCCCTGGCCGCCTCGCGGGCGGCGTCGTCCGCGGCGATGAGGTCCTCGACGTGCAGCGAACCGGTCTCGTGCCGTGCCGCGCCGGGAGTGTGATCAGCCGTCGGACTCGACCTCGTCCGCGGATTCCTTGGCCGCCTCGGTCGGGTTGCTGACCCCACCGGCGTCGCGCTCGAACACGTCCTCGGCGTCGAGGTCGCTCGAGGTCTGCTCGGCCACCTGCTGGGTCAGTTCCTCGTCACTGACACCCTCGCCCGCCGGGCGGGTGCTGCCCACGTCACTCATCGCGACCTCCTCGTCGTCGTCCATGTCTACTCGCCGGGGCGCTTGCTGCCCCTCGGTCGCCCTACCCGGGCTCACCGGCCGCGAACCGCCCGTGTGGGTACACCGACGCTCGGACGCGCCGATCGGCGGCGCGCCGGGGGGAGGAACCGATGGTCGTCCTGGGGCTCGTCCTGGTGCTGGTCGCCGTGGCCGCGGGCGTCGTGATCGTCTACGAGAACAGCGGGAGCGACCACACGATCACGATCTCCGCCTTCGGCGGCGACTGGCGGGCCGACGCCTACTGGCTCGCCGTCATCGGGGCGGCGATCCTCGTCGTCGCCGTGCTGGGCATCGCGTTGATCCGCGGCGGCGGCCGTCGTGGCCTGCGCCGGCGGCAGGAACGCAAGCAGCTGGAGCGGGAGAACGCGGCGCTCGCCGACCGCGTGCGGCACACCGAGCCGGCCCGCACCGACTCGACCCGCACCGGGTCGGTCCACGCCGATCGGGAGCCGGGCGGGCGCGACGGCACGCAGCCGCCGACCTCGTACGACCCGCAGAGCCGGACCTCGCGCGAGCCGACGCCCGCCGGCTACGAGGAACCACCGGCCGACGGCGGGCGGTGACCGCCCCGCGGTCGTGACCGCGGGGTTCGTCAGACTGGGCGGGTGAGTCCGCCCGCCGCACCCCGCTCGCAGGGCGTCGGCATCGCTCTGGTCGGCGCGGGTGCGGTGTCGGTGCAGTTCGGCGGCGCGGTGGCCGTGACGCTGTTCAAGGACGTCGGCGCAGCCGGTGCGGTGACGCTCCGGCTGGTCATCGCGATGACGCTGCTGGTCGTCGGCACCGCCGTCGCGCGGCTGATCGTGAAGGGGCACCGCTCCACGGGCGTGCGGCGCAGCCGTGCCGACTGGATCACGGTGGTCGGGTTCGGCGTCGCGCTGGCGGCGATGAACCTGTCCTTCTACGAGGCCATCGCCCGCATCCCGCTCGGCCCCGCCGTGTCGATCGAGATGCTCGGACCGCTCACGCTCGCCGCGGTCTCGTCGAGGCGGTGGCTGGACGGGGTGTGGATCGTCGTCGCGCTCGGCGGCGTGGTCGTGCTCGGCCTGGGGGAGTCGCACGGTGAGGGTGCGTCGCTCACGGCGCCGGGGATCGCGTTCGCGGCGATCGCCGGCGTGTGCTGGGCGACCTACATCGTGCTGTCCTCGCGCACCGCCGCCCGGTTCCCCCGCACCGACGGCCTGACGATCGCGATGGTCGTGGCCGCGGTCCTGGTCGCGCCGTTCGGGATCGTCGGCGCCGGCGCTGCCCTGCTCACCGGCTCGGCGCTGTGGCGCGGCGCCGCGATCGCGGTGCTGTCGTCGGGGCTGCCGTACTCGCTGGACCTGTTCGCGCTGCGGCGGATCACGCCCGCCACGTTCGGGGTGCTGATGAGCCTGGAACCCGCGATCGCGTCGGTCGCCGGTCTGCTGATCATCGACCAGGTGCTCACGCTCGTGCAGTGGCTGGGGCTGGTCGCCGTGGTCGTCGCCTGCGCGGGGGTGACGGTGTTCGCGCCGGCGAAGGAGACGTCAGGGAGCGGCGGACGCGATCCCCTCGACGACCCCGCTGTCGTCGAGGCGGCCTGAGGCGGCGGCCGGCGCGCCCCGGCGGTGGCGTGAGCGCCAGGCCCGGCGGACACCGAGGACGGCGAGGACCGCGAGCGCGAGCAGGACGGCCGCGACGATGCCGTCGGCCCAGTAGTGGTTCGCGGTGACGACGATGACCAGCACGGTGAGCACCGGGTGGATCCAGATCAGCCCCCGCAGCCGCGCGGTCGAGGCGTGCTGCACGGCGAGCGCGACGAGCAGGGCCCACGCCACGTGCACCGAGGGCATCGCCGAGAGCTGGTCGGCACCGAAGTCGACACCGAGCAGGGTGCGGACGTCGTCGCTGGTCAACGAGCCGTACACCGACTGCCCGTAGCGGGCGGCGGTGTCGACGAACCCGGCGCCCGGCAGCAGTCGCGGCGGCGCGACGGCGACGAACTGGACGGCGAGCGAGACCGCGGTGACGACCACCAGCACCGAGCGCACCGCGGGGTAGCGGGCGCGGTGGCGCACGAACAGCCAGGCGAGCATCAGCCCCATGACCGTGAAGTGGGCGACGGCGTAGTACAGGTTCGCGGCCTGCACCAGCAACGGGTGGGGGAGCACCGCCCGTTGCAGCGCCAACTCGGACGGCAGGTGCAGGTCGTCCTGCCACCGCAGCAGCGTCGTGCCGCGGGCGACCGCCGTCCCGAGCCGGGCGTGCCCGAACGTCGCGAGCCACTGCCACACCGCGTAGAGCACGGCGACGACGGCCGCCTCGAGGAAGTACGGTGCCGCGGCCCGGGCGCGGGGGCGGCGGGTGCCGACCGCGTGCAGGGCGAG
>CAXUNA010000353.1:0-1477 GCA_964252095.1 uncultured Jatrophihabitans sp.
CGGCGATGATCTTCGCGGCCTGGTCGATGTCGTTGGCGTTGAGGTCTTCCATCTTGGTCTGGGCGATCTCACGGACCTGGTCCATGGTCACGCTGGCGACCTTCTTGGTGTGCGGCTCGCCGCTGCCCTTGTCGACACCGGCGGCCGCGAGCAGCAGGCGCGCGGCGGGCGGGGTCTTGGTGACGAAGGTGAAGCTGCGGTCCTCGAACACCGAGATCTCGACGGGGACGATCTGGCCGCGCTGGGCCTCGGTCGCCGCGTTGTACGCCTTGCAGAACTCCATGATGTTGACGCCGTGCTGACCGAGCGCGGGGCCGACCGGCGGGGCCGGGTTCGCGGCACCGGCCTTGATCTGCAGCTTGATGACGGCGGTGAGCTTCTTCTTGGGAGGCATGACTCTTCTTCTTCTGGTTGCGGTGGTTGGGCCGTGAGACGGACGTCAGGCTGTTACGACGTCACAGCTTGGAGACCTGGTTGAACGACAGCTCGACCGGCGTCTCGCGGCCGAAGATCGACACCAGCACCTGGAGCTTCTGGTGCAGCGGGTCGATCTCGCTGATGGTGGCGGGCAGGGTGGCGAACGGGCCGTCCATGACGGTGACCGACTCGCCGACGGTGTACTCGACCTCGACGATCGGGGCCCCGGCGTCGGCGGCCTTGCCGCCCGTCGCGACCCGCTCGGCCTGCTTGGTGGCGGGCGCGAGGATCTTCACGACCTCGTCGATCGTCAGCGGCGAGGGCCGCGAGGTGGCGCCCACGAAACCGGTGACGCCCGGGGTGTTGCGGACCGCGCCCCACGACTCGTCGTTGAGGTCCATCCGGACCAGGATGTAGCCCGGGAAGACCTTGCGCTGGACCTGCTGGCGCTTGCCGTTCTTGATCTCGACGACGTCCTCGGTGGGGACCTCGATCTGGAAGATGTAGTCCTCCATGTCGAGCGAGACGATGCGGCTCTCGAGGTTGGTCTTCACCTTGTTCTCGTAGCCCGCGTACGAGTGCACGACGTACCAGTCGCCGAACGCGGTCCGCAGCTCGCGGCGCAGCGCCTCGACCGGGTCCTCCTCGTTCGCGTCCTCGGTCTCGGTGACGGCCGCCGCGTCCGCGTCGTCCGCAGCCGGCGTCTCGGGCTCGTCGGACGGGCCACCGAGATCGACGTCGTCGACCGCGTCGACGCCGTCACCCTCGGCACCGGTGAGGTCGGTGGCCGGGTCGCCCGCCTTCGGCAGGTCGCCGGCGGTCGCCTCGCGCAGCTCCGACGCCTCACGGGCGGCGGCACTGCGCTGGTCCGGCGTCGCGAACGGGTTCTGGTCGGGCGCGGTGGTGGGTGACTGTGACTCTGACACGATGAGTGGTTTCGTCTTCCTCGGTACGGCGGGCGGGCGGGAGCGCGGCGGGTGGAAGGGCCGGCGCTACCCGAAGATCAACAGGACGAGGCGGGCGAAGCCGAAGTCGAGCCCACCGACGATCGAGATCAGCA
>CAXUNA010000353.1:1487-4720 GCA_964252095.1 uncultured Jatrophihabitans sp.
CACGAAGATGATGACGGCGATCGTGTAGACCACCAGCTCGCGGCGGGTCGGCCACAGGACCTTGCGCATCTCGCCGACGACCTCGCGGAGGAAGCGCGCGAGAAAGACGAACGGGTTGCCGGTGCGCTGGTCCTTCGGACGACGCGCCTTGGTGCTCGTGCGGGTCCGGCTGCCGGTCGACGACGCGGCCTTCGTGGTGCGCCGCTTGGTCAGCGTGGTGCCGGTGACCTCGCGGTCGTCGTCCTCGTCCGCGTCCTCGAGCTCGGCGTCGTCCTCGGCGACCAGGTCGTCGTCGGCGAGTTCGTCGTCGGTCGCGTCGACGTCGACCTCGTCCTCGGGCGCGGTGCCGTCGGACAGCAGCCGGTCGTCGTCCTTGGACAGTCGCGCCTTGCGGGACTTGTCGGAGTCGGAGCGGTCGGGAAGACCAGATGAGGCGGTGGGCACCGCATGACTCCTCTCCGGTGACCGACCTGGTGTGGCCGGCCACAACGACTGACTGCTGACGGCGGGACTGTGCTCCCGGACTACTGACCTACGCAGGGGCGACAGGACTCGAACCTGCAACCGCCGGTTTTGGAGACCGGTGCTCTACCACTTGAGCCACGCCCCTTCGGCGCGCGTGCAACCCCGGCCCGCCCCACGAGGTTACGCAGAGGCGCGCGCATGCTGACGCAGAGCCACATGGACTCCGCCGGACAGTGTACGGGTTCCGGACCCGCCCCAGCCACCTGCCGGGTGAGCCCGGTCTGGGACGATGGTCGCCATGTCCGCGAGTTCTCCCGTTGCTCCTGTCAGCCCCTCCGAGCGCCGGCGGGTGTCCGCCCGCGTGGGCGCCATCGCCGAGTCGGCGACGCTCGCCGTCGACGCCAAGGCCAAGGCGCTCAAGGCCGCCGGCCGGCCGGTCATCGGTTTCGGCGCGGGCGAGCCGGACTTCCCGACCCCCGACTACATCGTCGAGGCGGCCGTCGCCGCGTGCCGCGACCCCCGCTTCCACCACTACTCCCCCGTCCCGGGCCTGCCCGAGCTGCGCGAGGCGATCGCCGAGAAGACCGCCCGCGACTCCGGCTACGAGGTGGGCTCGGCCCAGGTCCTGGTCACCAACGGCGGCAAGCAGGCGGTCTACAACACCTTCGCCGCGCTGCTCGACCCGGGCGACGAGGTCATCGTCCCGGCGCCGTACTGGACCACCTACCCCGAGGCGATCGCCCTCGCGGGCGGCGTCACGGTCGCGGTCGACACCGACGAGACCACCGGCTACCGCGCCACGGTCGAGCAGCTCGAGGCCGCCCGGACCGCGCGCACCAAGGTGCTGCTGTTCGTCTCGCCGAGCAACCCCACCGGCGCCGTCTACCCGCCCGAGCAGGTCGAGGCGATCGGCCGGTGGGCCGACGAGCACGGCCTCTGGGTCGTCACCGACGAGATCTACGAGCACCTGGTCTACGGCGACGCCGTCCACGTCTCGATGGCGACCGTGGTGCCCGAGCTCGCCGACCGCGTCGTCGTCCTCAACGGGGTGGCCAAGACGTACGCCATGACCGGCTGGCGGGTCGGGTGGGCGATCGCGCCGCTCGACGTCGTCAAGGCGATGTCGAACCTGCAGTCGCACGCCACGTCCAACGTGGCGAACGTGTCGCAGGTGGCAGCGCTCGCCGCCGTCCGAGGTGACCTCTCGGCCGTCGCGACCATGAAGAAGACCTACGAACGACGCCGCGCGCTGGTCACCGGGATGCTCAACGAGATCCCCGGCGTCACCTGCCCCACGCCGGAGGGCGCGTTCTACGCCTACCCGCAGGTCAAGGGCCTCTACGGTCAGCCGCTGCGCGGCCGGGTCGCGAGCAACACCCTCGAGCTCGCCGAGATCGTCCTCGACGAGGCGGAGGTCGCGTTCGTCCCCGGCGAGGCGTTCGGCACGCCCGGCTACCTGCGGGTCTCGTACGCGCTGGCCGACGACGACCTGGTCGAGGGCATCAGCCGGTTCCAGAAGCTCGTCGCCGGCGGCTGAGCCCGCTCGTCCCCGGAGGGGTTCAGCGCAGCGCGCCGGCCTGCTCCAGCACCGCCACGGCCTTCGGCAACGCGGCGAGTGCCGCCTGCAGGTCGGCGGGGTTCGCGATCCGCCAGGCGTTGCGGGCGACGTAGCACTGGATCGCCGCGTCGAACGGCACGGCACCGGCGGCGGCCCGCGCCGCGAACAGCGCCGCGGACCCCTTGTCGTAGGTGGTCGTGTAGTAGCCCTGCTCGTTGCTGCCCCACGCCGCCATCGTCTTGTCGACCGGTTGGGTGTCGGTGGTGAGGATCTCGGCGGGCGGGGCGTCGTCGTCGAGCAGCTGCTCGCCGTAGCTGGCGAACGCCTCGTCCAGCCAGGCGTGCTGGGCCTGCGAGTCACCGACCATCGCGTAGAACCACTGGTGGGCGGTCTCGTGCACCGCGACCAGCCGCGAGCCGTCGAGCATGAGGATGGCGCCCGGGTACTCGATCCCCCCGCCGCGCGAGGGCAGGGCCGCCACCGCGAGCGACGGGAACGGGAACGGACCGAACTGCTTCGACAACCCGGTGAGCGCCCGCTCGAACTCCGGCTCCAGCGCGGCGACCCGGCTGGCCGCCGGTGCCCCCACCCGGAGTGCGACCTGGCGACCGCCGCCGATGTCCACGGTGGCGTCCTGGGTCTTGAAGGGTCCGGCGGCGACCGAGACGTCACGGGCGGCGTCGAGCCTGCCGGTCCAGGTGCGGGTCGGACCGGAGCCGGTCGGGGTGGTCGGATCGCCGCTCATGATGACGACGTCGGCCGCCGGCGCGGTGACCCGCAGCGTCGTCGCCATCGCCTCGCTTGTCGCGCTCTCCGCGGTGAACTGCAGCAACGGTTCGTCGTGCCAGCCGTACCCGCGCTCCCAGGCGAGCAGCGGGTGACCGGACGCCCACCAGGCGAAGCCGTCCTGCTCGCCGAACCGGTCGAAGGCCCCTTCGCCGAGCGTGGTGGTGAACGCGATGGTCGCGGTGACGGTGGTGCCGGCCGGCACGGGTGCGGCGAACGGGATGCGCAGCAGGCCGCCCTGGGTGCCGGCGCCCGCGCCGGCCGCCTGGTAGATCGGCTTCCCGCCGCCGTGGTCCGCGACGGCCGAGCTCACCCGGGTGCTGTTGCCCTCCGCGACCGACGGTGCGGTGTTCGCCGTCAGCCGGAAGACGAGCTGGTCGATCTGCCGGTCCGGGGTGAAGGCGACCTTCTCGACGCCGGCGAC
>CAXUNA010000354.1:0-4705 GCA_964252095.1 uncultured Jatrophihabitans sp.
CGCCAGGGCCCGTTCGCTCTGTCCGTCCGGACGGAACCGGAAGGTGCCGTCGATGCCCGAGAAGCCGGCGCCGCCCTGCAGCGCGGCGTCCGAGAAGCGGGCCGAACCCTGGGTGCGCACCAGCGCGGCCACGCGCGAGACCGCGGGGGCGGGGGCGGCGGGGTCCGGGGGGGGGGGCGGGGGGGGGCCCCCGGGCCCCCCCGAAGGTGAACGAGTACGCGGTGAGGCCCGGGGTCAGCGTGAGGGTGACCGTGCCGGTCCCGAACGCCGCCTGCGAGGCCACCGTGCGGATGTCCGGGGCGCCGGCGACCGGGATGGTCGTGGTGCGGCCGGCGAACCTGGCGGTGATCGTGCCGGTGCCGCCGACGTCGAGGTAGACCTCCCGCGCGTCGAAGTTCAGTTCGATCGACGCGTCGTCGCCCGCGGTGATCGACTCGTCGGCGACGGTCCACCGTCCCCCGAGGCCGAAGGTGGAGAGCGGGAGCGAGTACGGGAGGGTGTACTCCCGGGTGCCGGTCGCGAGCTGGCCGAACGCGCTGTCCGCGCTGTTGTCGGCCCGCTTCGCGCCGAGGTAGCTCTCCGGGGTCTGGTCGGGGTTGTCCGGCGTGGTGTCGGCGACGTCCGTCCCGGCCGGCAGATCCACCTCCGGATCGGCGGCCGTGAGCAGTTGCCGCAGGAGCGACTCGGTCGTCGCGTAGGCGCCCTCGCCGATCGCGACGTGCCGGATGCGGCCGGTGGCGTCGACGAGGTACTCCGCCGGCCACGAGTCGTTGTGGAAGTCGTTCCAGGTCGTGTAGTCGTTGTCCAGGGCGACCGGGTAGGTGACGTGCAACCGCTGGGCGCCGGCGGCGACGTTGGCCGCGTCGTGCTCGAACGCGTACTCGGGCGTGTGCACGCCGATCACCTGCAGGCCGCTCGCGGCGTACGTCCGGTACCAGCTCTCGACGTGGGGGATGGCCCGCTGGCAGTTGATACAGGAGTACGCCCAGAAGTCGATCAGCGTCACCTTGCCGGTGAGCGAGGCCGCGGTGCCGCCCGGGGTGTTCAACCAGCCGGCGACGCCCGCCACCGCGCCCGCCGGGCCGCAGTCCTGCAGCGTGTCGACCGGATCGTCCGCGCACCGCTCGAGCGCCGCGGGCTGGACCGGCCCGAGCGCGTTCGCCGCGCCTGTGCCGTCGAGGGCCTGGTTGAGGTGCGAGGTGTAGTCCGGGATCGTGCGCTGCAGCGCGTCGGTGACGTTGAACGTCAGGGCGACGGCCAGGGCGATGACGACGACGCCCGCGGCGATGCGGATCCCGCGCTGGCGGTCACGGAAGGCGCGGACCCGTTCGGCGACCCGCCGGCCGGCGAGCGCGAAGCCGAGCAGCGGGATCGCCGCGCCGATCGCGAACGCCACGGTGAGCGCGACGGTGCGCACGCCGATCGCCCCACTCGCACCGGCGACGTTGATGGCCGCGAGGACCGGGCCGGCGCACGGGACGTACTCCGCGCCCAACGCCAACCCGAGCACGAAACCGCCGTGGTCGCCGCGGACCTGGCGTTGACCGAGCCGGGTGAACGGCCGCTCGAGGACGTCCTGGACCTTCGGGAACATCATCGCGATCCCGAGCACGACGAGGGCCACGAGACCCGCCCACCGGATGATCGACTGCGGCACCGGGAGCGCGCTCAGCACGAGCGTCCCGAGCAGGGTGAAGACGCTGAAGCTCACGGCGAGCCCCGCCACCACGAGGTACGGCCGGCGGGAGGCGCGTCCCGACGTGGGCGCCGCGCGGCGACCCTGTCGCGTCGAGACCTGCCGGGGCGCCGCGCCCACCGGCCGGGCGGCCTGGACGCCACCGGACAGGAAGATCACCGGCAGCACCGGCAGCACACAGGGCGAGATGCCCGTGATCAGGCCACCGACCAGCCCGATCAGGATCAGCGTGAGCACCCACGACTCCTCAGTGACGGCGGATCCGCCCGGGCCCGGGCTGGGGGACAGCCGCCCCCTCGCGACGGTAGCTCGCTCCGTGGTCCGGTCGCGGGCCAGTGGCCGGTTTGGTGTGACGGCTTGACACGGGTAGATCGGATCGGTCAGTCTGTGTGTGACAGCGCATCACAGGCAACCACGCCGCGAGCAGCCAGCCGGAGGACCCGATGACCGCCGTCCTGCCCCAGCCCGAGACCGCCACCCGCCCGGTCGGCGCGGCCCGGCCGGTCGCCGACCGTGAGAAGACGGCCGCGCGGCTGCTGACGTCGTCGTCGAGGAACTCCTTCGACCCGGACGTCGACATCGACTGGGACGCGGCCGACCTGCCCGGGATGCCGCACATGCAGCTGCACCGCACCACGCTCTACGGCACCGAGCTCTGGGACCGGATGACCGAGGAGCAGCGCCTCGCCCTCTCGACCCACCAGATGGTGAGCATCGCGCGGGTCGGGCTCTGGTTCGAGGTGCTGCTGATGGGGATGCTCACCAGCCACGCCTACAACCTCGACCCGGCGTCGTTGCACACGCAGTACGCGCTCACCGAGGTCGGCGACGAGACCCGGCACAGCGTGATGTTCGCCCGCTTCGCGCATCGGTACGGCGGCGAGCAGTACCGCCCGGCGCGGCACGTCCACGAGCTCGGCAAGTTCTTCCGCACGGTCGCCCCCACGGGTCCGGCGATGTGGGCCGGCACGCTCGTCGCCGAGGAGCTGCTCGACCGGCTGCAGCGCGAGGGCATGAACGATGACAGCCTGCAGCCGCTGTCGCGGATGATCGCCCGCATCCACGTCGTGGAGGAGGCGCGGCACGTCCGGTTCGCCCGCGAGGAACTGCTGCGGATCGTGCCGGGGACGTCGAAGCCGGTCCGGCAGGCGCACGCGCTGCTCACCGCGCTCGCGGCACTGCACATCGTCGAGAGCCTCATCCATCCCGACGTCTACGCCGCCGCGGGCCTCGACCCGGCCGAAGCGGTGACCGTTGCACGGCGCAACCCGGTCTGGCATGACACCATTCGCTGGATGGGCGAGAAGATCATGCCGTTCCTGGCCGAGGCCGGGATGGTGACGCCGGCCGCCCGGCGGATCTACCGACGCGCTCACCTGCTCTGAACGAGGTCGCCGGCGCCGGCGGGTCGGCCCGCTCCCGCGCCGGCCGGGTCGGACTCGCCGGCCGGGTGATCTCCGGCGTCGCGACCTTCACCGTCGGCTCCAGCGTCATCGGTGCGGCGGTCGTCGCCGTCCTGCTCGCGTTCTTCGTGCCGCTGCCGGTGAGCGAGACGATCACCGCCCGCGTCGCCGTGCTGTCGACCGCGGGCGGGTACCTCGTGCTGGCGTGCGTCGTCGGCGTGGTCGTGGGGCTGGTCCGCAACCGGCGCATCCTGCGGTGGCTGGTGGTCGGCAACGCGCCCACGCGCGAGCAGGCGAACCTCGCGCTGCGGCTGCCGGTCGACGTCGCCGTCATCTCGGCCGTGCTGTGGCTGCTCGGCGCGGTCGTGGTCGGGATCGTCACCGCGTCGCTCGCCACCGATTCCCGGATCGCCCTACGGGTGGTGCTGACGATCGTCCTCGGTGGCCTGGTCACCTCGCTGCTGTCCTACCTGCTGGCCGGCCGGGTGGCGCGCCCGGTCACCGCGCTGGCCCTCGCCGCCCATCCCGCCCGCCGCCGGCTGGTGCTCGGCGTGACGCCGCGGCTGATGCTGAGCTGGCTGCTCGCGAGCGGTGTCCCGGCTCTCGGCGTGCTCCTGCTCTACGCGGATCCCTCGAATCTCGGGGGACCCACACCGGCTGCCGTGGTGCTGCTCGTCGCGACCTCGCTGGTGGTCGGCGGCCTCGGGATGCTGCTCGCCGCCCGGTCCGTCGGCCAGCCGCTGCGGCAGCTCCGGGAGATGGTCGAGCGGGTCGGCGACGGCGACTTCGACGTCCGGGTCAGGGTGGACGACGCCGGCGAGATCGGCCTGCTGCAGGACCGCGTCAACGCCATGACCGAGGGACTGGGGGAACGGGAGCGGCTCGCCGACCTGTTCGGCCGCCACGTCGGCACCGACGTCGCGCGTCGGGCCCTCGCCACCGGCGTCTCGCTCGGCGGGGAGGAGCGGACGGTGGCCGCGCTGTTCGTGGACATCGCGGGGTCGACGGCGCTCGCGATCGACCGCGGGCCGGAGGAGACGGTCGCGGTCCTGAACCGGTTCTTCCAGGTGGTCGTGGACGCCGTCGAGGAACACGGCGGGTTCGTGAACAAGTTCGAGGGCGATGCCGCCCTGTGCGTGTTCGGCGTGCCGGTCGACCTCGCCGACGCCGCGGGCGCCGCGCTCGCGACCGCCCGCGACATCGCGGTGGCGGTCCGGTCGGCGGGCGAGGTCGACGTCGGGATCGGGGTGGCCTACGGCCAGGTCGTCGCGGGCCAGGTCGGCGCGACCAGCCGGCTCGAGTACACCGTGATCGGCGACGCCGTGAACGAGGCGGCCCGGCTCACCGAACGGGCCAAGTCGGTCCCGGGCCGGGTGCTGGTGAGCGGCGACGCGGTCGCGGCCGCCTCACCGGTGGAGGCGGAGCGGTGGGTCGAGAGCGAGACGCTCGAGCTGCGCGGCCGGTCGATGCCCACCGTCGCGTTCGCGCCGAAATCTGTCGAGAACCGCCCCGTTGAGGGTTGAACCTTTCCCGGCGCTGATCCGTCGGTGACGGTGTCCGGCGTTCCTCGCACCCCCCACGTCCCCACCAGGAGACCCCTGTGCTG
>CAXUNA010000355.1:0-4698 GCA_964252095.1 uncultured Jatrophihabitans sp.
TCGCGGGCGTGCTCACCGCGATGTCGGCGAACGGCGGCTGCCGCACGACGTGCACCCGCTGCCAGGTCAGCGCCACCAGGATCAGGACGGCGGCGCTGCCGACGACGTCGAGCACGACGGCGGTGGCGAGGCGTCTCACGAGCGGGCGGCGTCGGTACGGGTAGCGGTGCCGGTGCCGACCGGCCGCATCGTCTCCGCGGTCGCGATCGCCTGCAGCACGGCGCGGGCCTTGTTGCGGGTCTCGAGCGCCTCGAGCGCCGGGATGCTGTCGGCCACGATGCCCGCGCTCGCCTGCACGTAGGCGATGCCGTCGCGCAGCACCGCGGTGCGGATCGCGATCGCGAGGTCCATCTCGCCGCCCGCACCGAAGTACCCGACCGCGCCGCCGTAGACGCCGCGGCGCACCGGTTCGAGTTCGTCGATCAGCTGCATGGCCCGCACCTTCGGCGCGCCGGTGACGGTGCCGTGCGGGAACGCCGAGACGAAGACGTCGTACGCGTCCTTGCCGGGCGCGACGTCGCCGCTGACGGTCGACACGATGTGCCAGACGTGGCTGTACCGCTCGACGGCGCCGAACTGGGTGACGCGCACCGTGCCCGGTGTGCACACCCGGCCGAGGTCGTTGCGCGCGAGGTCGACGAGCATGACGTGCTCGGCGCGTTCCTTCGGGTCGTTGACCAGCTCGGTCACCATGGCCTCGTCCTCGGCGGCGGTCGCACCGCGCCGGCGGGTTCCCGCGAGCGGGTGGATCGTCGCCTCGCCCTCGCGGACCGTCACCAACGCCTCGGGGCTGGAGCCGACGATGTCCAGACCCGGCAACCGCAGGAAGTACAGGTACGGCGAGGGATTCAGCGTTCGCAGGACCCGGTAGACGTCGAACGGGTCGGCGTCGGTGGCCGCCTCGAACCGCTGCCCCGGGAGGATCTGGAAGACCTCACCGGCCCGGATGGCCTCGATCGCCTTCTCGACCGTGCGTTCGTACTCCCCCGGCGGCGTGCGCGAGACCGCGTCCTTCGGGGGGACCTGGCCGAGGGTGACGGGCGCGGCCCGCAGCGGGGCGGCGAGGTCGGCGGTCATCCGGTCGAGCCGGGCGACGGCATCGTCGTACGCCGCGTCGAGATCGGTGTCGGATGCAACGATCACGTTGGCGATGAGCACGACCCGGCACTCGTAGGAGTCGACCGCCGCGACGTCGGTGGTGAGCAGCATCGTCAGCTCGGGCAGGCCGAGGTCGTCGACCGCTGTATCGGGCAACGGTTCGAGTCGCCGCACGACGTCGTACCCGAGGTAGCCCACGAGACCGCCCGTGAACGGCGGGAGGTCGGGCACCCGCAGGCCGTTGACCGCGCGCCACGCGGCGGCGAGGGCGACGAGCGGGTCGCCGTCGGTCGGGACGCCGGGCGGCGGAGTTCCGCGCCACACGGCGTTCTCGCCGTCCGACGTGAGGGCGGCCTGCGCCCGCACGCCGACGAACGACCAGCGGGAGAAGGAGCGTCCGGGTTCGGCCGACTCCAGCAGGAAGGTGTCGGGGCGACCGCCCGCGAGCTTGCGGTAGACGCCGATCGGGGTCTCGGTGTCGGCGACCAGGCTCCGGACCACCGGCACCATGCCGTGCTCGGCGGCGAGCCCGGCGAACCCCGCGCGGTCCGGCCAGACCTGGGTCTCGCGGTCGAGGCCGAGGGCGGTCACGGCGTACCGACCGTCAGCTCGAGGGCGCCGTCGTCGAAGCAGGTGTGCGCGCCGGTGTGGCAGGCGGGGCCGGTCTGGTCGACGCGGACCAGCAGGGTGTCGCCGTCGCAGTCGAGCGCCACGGACACGACCCGCTGGACGTGGCCGGACGTCTCGCCCTTCACCCAGTACTCGCGCCGGGAGCGGGACCAGAACGTGCTGCGTCCGCTGGTCAGGGTGCGGTGCAACGCCTCGTCGTCCATCCAGCCCACCATCAGCACCTCGCCGGTGTCGTGCTGCTGCACGACGGCCGGCACCAGGCCGGCGGCGTCACGCTTGAGCCGCGCGGCGATCGCGGGATCGAGCTGCGACACGGGTTCCGGGGAGACGGGGACGGCACTCACGGCGACCATTGTGCCGGGCGGGGTGGCACCGGTTCCGGCAGCGGCCCCGGCCCCGGCCCCGGCCGCAGATCGCGGTCTACGTCGTGGGCGGGGTGGCGGGCAGGACGATGGTGACGGTGCTGCCCGTCTCGGGGCTGCTGTCGAACCGGACGACGCCCTGGTGCTGCTCGATGATCGTCGCGACGATCGACATGCCGAGGCCGGAACCGCCGCGGGCCCGGGTGCGGGCCTTGTCGGCGCGCCAGAACCGGTCGAAGACGTGCGCCGCCTGGTCCGGTTCGAGACCGGGGCCGGAGTCCGCGACCTGGATGACGACCTCCTCGCCGTCACCCCGGGCCGTCACGAGGATGGGCCCGCCGGGGGCGGTGTGCACGGCGGCGTTGGTCACCAGGTTGCGGACCACACGCAGCAGCTGGTCGCGATCGCCCAGCACGGCGAGACCCGGGGGCACCGCGGCGTCGATGGGGCGGTCGGGGTAGGCGACGCGGGCGCTCTCGACGACGTCGACGACCATGTCGTGCACCTCGACCCGGTCGCGGGCGGGCGTCGAGCCGTGGTCGCTGCGGGCGAGCAGCAGCAGGTCGTCGACCAGCTTGGACATCCGGGTGCCCTCGGACTCGATCCGGTCCAGCGCGTCGTCCTCGGCGGCGGTGGCGGGGTCGAGACCCGCCTGCGCCGCGGCCTGCCGTCGTTGCATGCGGGACAGTTCCGCGAAACCGCGGATCGAGGTGAGCGGGGTGCGCAGTTCGTGCGAGGCGTCGGCGAGGAACTCACGCATCCGGTCCTCGCTGCGGACCCGCGCCGCGAACTGGGTCTCCACCGCGCCCAGCAGGGTGTTCACCGACGTCGCGAGCTGCCCCACCTCGGTGTCGGTGGTGGGCTCGATCGGCACCCGGCGTTCCAGTCCCCGGCCGGTGGCCGACAGCTCGGCGGTGACCTCCTGCGCCGTGCTCGTGACGCGGCGCAGTGGCTTGAGGCCGAACGTCACCCCGAAGTAGCTCGCCAACAGCGCCACGGCGATCGCGCCCGCGCCGATGCTGAGCTCGACGGTCAGCAGGCGGCCGAGCGCCTCGTCGATCTCCGAGGTCGACAACCCGACGACGACACCGAGCGACCCGTCGGCGGTCACGGCGCCGAGCGCACGCAGCGTGACGCCGTCCGACGTGCGCACCGTGACCGGGTCGGACCCGGTGTCGAGGAGCTTGCCGGCCTCGCCGTCGGAGATCTTCATGAGGGCGTAGCTGGCCGAGTCGCCGATCTGGATCGGGAACGTCCCGCCGGACGTCGTCGTCACCCGGATCCACTCGCGCTGCACCGAGCGGATGGACGACGTCGAGCCCAGCAGCGTGCAGCGTGGGTCGTTGGCCGTGATCAGACCGGACTGGAACTGCTCGACGCACCGGCCGATACCGGTGATGTTGCTGCCGGCCACGGCCCGGACCTGGTTGTCCAGCTGGGTGTACAGGAACTGCTTGAGCAGGAAGAACGTCGACGCCCCGATGACGAGGACCAGCATGGTGACCAGCACGACCACGCCGCTGACGAGTCGGTAGATCAGCGACCGCGGGCCGATCCGCGAGAACCAGGGTTCGCGCGAGCGCCGGGGACGGACCTGCTCGGTGGACACCTCGTCCGCGTCGGCGGACCACGCGGGCACGTCGACGGTGGGCACGGTCGTCATCGGATCACGGCGGGGTGGGAAAACGCGGTGCGTTCGAGGTGGGTGAGTGCAGCGTCAGTGCCGGGGCGCCTTGATGACGTACCCGGCACCGCGCACGGTGTGGATGAGCTTGGGCTCGACGGCGTCGACCTTCTTGCGCAGGTAGCCGATGTAGAGCTCGACGATGTTGGACTGGCCCTGGAAGTCGTACTTCCAGACCCGGTCGAGGATCTGCGCCTTGGAGAGCACGACGCGCTCGTTGCGCATGAGGTAGCGCAGCAGCTCGAACTCGGTGGCGGTGAGGTGCACCTCGACACCGGCGCGGGTCACCTCGTGACTGTTCTCGTCCAGCTCGAGGTCGGCGACGGTGAGGACGCCCTCGCGGGCCTCGTCGGGCTGGGCGCGGCGCAGGACGGCGTGGATGCGGGCGAGCAGTTCCTCGACGCTGAACGGCTTGACGACGTAGTCGTCGGCGCCGGCGCGCAGGCCGCCGATGCGGTCGGCGCTGGCGTCGCGGGCGGTGAGGAAGATGACCGGCACCTGCGAGCCCGCGGCGCGCAGGTTGTGCAGCACCCCGAGACCGTCAAGGCCGGGCATCATCACGTCGAGCACGATGAGGTCGGGGTCGTGCTCGGCGACGGCGGCGAGTGCGGCGTGACCGTTGTCCGCGGTGACGGTCTCGAACCCGTCGAACCGCAGGGCCGACGAGACCAGGTGGGTGACGTTGTCCTCGTCGTCCACCACGAGGACCCGTCGCTTGGTGGGGCTCGTCTGGCCGGTGGAGACCGGTGCGTCACTGGTCATGGTCATCGTCACTCCCTGTCCAAGCCCCGGCCGGTCCGTCGGCGCCCGGACGACCCGGGAGGCGGCGGACGGCTGAGGCTCTGCTGTGCCTGTCCTGTGCCTCCACGATGCGGCCCGTGGCAAGGCTCCGGGTGGGATTGAACTGTGCGGAACCTGTGAGGG
>CAXUNA010000356.1:0-4683 GCA_964252095.1 uncultured Jatrophihabitans sp.
CGGCCGTACCGTCGCCGAACCGGAGCTGTGCACCCTGCAACGCTTCGCGGGTACCGCCCCGCAGGTAGCAGGTGTCGAGCAGGGTGATCCGGATGCCGGCTGCGGCCGCGGCGTCGACGAGGGCCGCCCCCATCTCGTTCGGGTCGCCGTAGGGCGTGCCGTCGGGCTGGTGGTGGACGTAGTGGAACTCCCCCACCGCGGTGACACCGGTGAGCGCCATCTCGGCGAAGACCGCGCGGGCGAGGTCGTGGTAGTTCGCCGGGGTCAGCCGCGCCGCGACGTCGTACATGCCGGTGCGCCAGGTCCAGAACGTGCCGCGACCATCGGGTAACCGGGCCCGCAGCGCGCGGTGGAAGGCGTGCGAGTGGACGTTCGCGAGGCCCGGGAGCGTGAGGCCGCGCAGCACCGGAACGCCCGGCGGCGGCGCCGGGACGCCGGTCTCGACCCGTTCGATCGTGCGGCCCTCGGCGTCGTCGGTGCTGACCAGCACGCCCGAGCGGACCGCCCCGGTGGGCAGCACGGCGTGTTCCAGCCAGAACGTGGTCACGTCGCGGCCGAACGCATCAGGGTGGCGAGGGCATCCACCCCGGCGAGACAGTCGGCACGCTCGGCGAACTCGTCGGGCGAGTGCGAGATCCCGGTGGGGTTGCGCACGAACAGCATCCCGGTCGGTACGACGTCGGTGAGCACACCGGCGTCGTGGCCCGCCCCGGTGGGGATCACGGGGAGCTCGCCGAGTTCGCGGGAGAACCAGTCCAGCACCGAGGTCGGGAACTCGACCGCGGGTGAGCGGGACTCCTGGGTCAGCTCGACGGCCACCCCGTGCAACGATCCCGCCTCCTCCGCCGCTCGGGTGACGTCGGCGAGCACGGCGTCGACCGCGGACTCACCGGTCGCCCGCGCGTCGAGCCAGGCCCGCACCGAGGACGGCACGGCGTTCGTGGCACCGGGCAACGATTCGATCCGGCCCATCGTGGCCACGGCGTCGTGCCGGGCGGCGGCTTCGCGGGCGGCGAGGGCGGTCAGGGCGAACGGCAGCATCGGGTCGCGGCGGTCGACCAGCCGGGTGGTGCCGGCGTGGTCGGCCCGGCCGGTGAAGTCGAACCGCCACCGGCCGTGCGGGATGATCGCCGACGCCGCGCCGACCGGGACATCGAGCGCGCGCCCCTGCTCGACGTGCAGTTCGACGAAACACCCGATGCGATCGAGGGTTTCGGGGTCGGGTCCGAGAGCGTCGGGTGAACGCCCCACCGACCGCAACGCCTCGGCGAGCGTCACGCCCTCGCGGTCACGACGGCCCAGGACGTCGTCCGGCGTCGAGGCACCCGTGGCGAGGCGCGAACCCAGACACGGCAGCCCGAAGCGGGCGCCCTCCTCCTCGGTGAACGCCGCGAGCGCCACCGGCCGGGTCGGCGTCACCCCCTCGGCGAGCAGGGCGTCGAGGGCGGCGAAACCGGAGACCACGCCGAGCGGGCCGTCGAACGCCCCGCCGTCCGGGACGCTGTCCAGGTGCGACCCGAACACCGTCGCCCCGGGCCCGACCGCGCCCCACCACGCCCAGAGGTTGCCGTTGCGGTCGGTCTCGACGTCGAGCCCGCGCGCCTGCGCGGCAGCGACGAACCACTCCCGCAGGGTCAGGTCGGCCGCGGTCCACGAGTAGCGCCGGTACCCGCCGGTGCCGGCGTCGCGCCCGACCGGCTCGAGCTCGGACCAGAGGCGGTCGAAGGACCGGGCGGTGTCGGACGACGTCACGGGGAGGCGGTGTCGCCCTCGCGCATGGGCACGCGTACCCCGCGCTCCGCGGCCACGGCGGCCGCCTTGTCGTAGCCCGCGTCGACGTGCCGGATCACGCCCATGGCGGGGTCGTTGGACAGCACCCGGGCGAGCTTCTGCGCGGCGAGCGGGGTGCCGTCGGCGACCGAGACCTGGCCCGCGTGGATCGAACGGCCGATGCCGACGCCGCCGCCGTGGTGGATCGACACCCACGTCGCCCCCGACGCCGTGTTGATCAGCGCGTTGAGCAGCGGCCAGTCGGCGATCGCGTCGGAACCGTCGAGCATCGCCTCGGTCTCGCGGTACGGCGAGGCGACCGAGCCCGAGTCGAGGTGGTCACGGCCGATCGCGATCGGGGCCGACAACCGGCCGTCGGCGACCATCTCGTTGAACCGCAGCCCGGCCCGGTCGCGCTCGCCGTAGCCCAGCCAGCAGATGCGCGCGGGCAGGCCCTGGAACGCGACCTTCTCGCGGGCCTGGGTGATCCACCGGTGCAGCTTCTCGTCGTCGGGGAACAGGTCGAGCATGGCGTCGTCGGTGGCCGCGATGTCGGCCGGGTCGCCGGAGAGCGCCGCCCAGCGGAACGGGCCGCGGCCCTCCTCGAACTGCGGGCGGATGTAGGCCGGGACGAACCCGGGGAACTGGAAGGCCTTCGAGTAGCCCGCGAGCTGGGCCTCGCCGCGGATCGAGTTGCCGTAGTCGAAGACCTCGGCCCCCTTGTCCATGAACCCGACCATTGCCTCGACCTGGCGGGCCATCGACACCCGTGCGCGGTCGGTGAACTCCTCGGGCTTGCGCTCGGCGTAGTCGTGCCAGTCCGCGAGCTCGACGCCGATCGGCAGGTACGAGAGCGGGTCGTGCGCCGACGTCTGGTCGGTGACGATGTCGATGGGCGCGTCGTGCGCGAGCATCTGGGCGAACACGGTGGCCGCGTTGGCGCAGACGCCGATCGACAGCGGCCGCCGGGCGTCGCGCGCCTCGACCGCGAGCTCGAGGGCCTGCTGCCAGGTGTCGGCCCGGGTGTCGAGGTACCGGTGCTCGATGCGCCGCGCGATGCGGGCGGGGTCGACGTCGACGCAGATCGCGACGCCCTCGTTCATCGTCACCGCGAGCGGCTGCGCGCCGCCCATGCCGCCGAGTCCGCCGGTGAGGGTGATGGTGCCGGCGAGCGTGCCGCCGAACCGCTTGTCGGCGACGGCCGCGAAGGTCTCGAACGTCCCCTGCAGGATCCCCTGGGTGCCGATGTAGATCCAGGATCCCGCGGTCATCTGGCCGTACATCGTCAGACCCAGCGCCTCGAGCCGGCGGAACTCCGGCCAGGTCGCCCAGTCACCGACCAGGTTGCTGTTGGCGATGAGCACCCGCGGCGCCCACTCGTGGGTCTGCATGACCCCGACCGGCCGGCCGGACTGCACCAGCAGCGTCTCGTCGTCGCGCAGGTCGCGCAGCGTGCGGACGATGGCGTCGAAGCTCGCCCAGTCGCGCGCGGCCTTGCCGGTGCCGCCGTAGACGACGAGGTCGTCCGGGCGTTCCGCGTTCTGCGGGTCGAGGTTGTTCATGAGCATCCGCAGGGCGGCTTCCTGCTGCCACCCGCGACAGGACAGGGTGTTGCCGTGCGGCGCGCTGACGGGCCGGGCTCCGATCGTCATGACCGCCATCTTGGCATTCAGGTGTCACGGCCTGGCGCAGTCCACCCGCGCAGCGTGCCGAGGGCGAGCAGCACTGCGGCCGCGAGCGAGGCCACGGTGCGGACGTGGTTGCCGGCCTCCCAGCCCGACAGCCAGGACAGCCACTGCTGCGACGACGTCGACACCGGGTCCCAGCTCGCCAACCGGTCGTTGCGCGGGACGTTCCAGGCGATCGTGGTGCCGATCGCGCCGCCCAGGTAGAGGCCCGTACCGGTGACCGTGGGCCACGACGCTCCCCCGCCGATGCGCAACGCGTGCACGCTCGCGGCGATCCCGAGCACTGCGGTCCCGAACAGCGCGATCATCAGCGGCGGGCGCACGGCGGCGACGTTCACCGCCTGCATCACCGACACGGCGTGCCCGGTCGGTGCCGACCGCAGGGCCCGGCCGACGAACGTCGAGAACGTGGAGAACACGCCGCCCACGACGGCCGCGCCGACGGTCGCCGTCACCCCCACCCCGGTCCAGACCGCGCTGCCCGTCGTGCCCGTCGTGATCGTCATGGCAGCAGTCAATCGGGCGTGATCGAGACGATCCATGGTGCAGAGTGTTGCCCGCATGCGTGAGCGTCTACGGTCGGTCGGCATGGACCCGTTGAGTGGCCTGCTCACCGGCCCCCGGGCGCAGGGGGCCTTCGTGCTGCAGACGCGCGTCGACCCACCGTGGTCGTTGTGGGTCCGCGACGGCGCACCGCTCACGACGTTCGCCGTCGTCCAGGGCTGGGCGTGGGTCGTGGCGGGCGACCGGGAGCCGACCCGGTTGGACGCGGGCGACGTCGCGGTGGTCACCGGCCCGGAGCCGTACCTCGTCGCGGACGACCCGGCCACGCCGGCCCAGGTCGAGATCCTGCCCGGTCAGGTCTGCCGGACCCTCGACGGCGAGCGGCGGATGGTCGACCTCGGGGCACGGGCGTGGGGACGTGACGGCGGCGGGACCGTGCTCGTCACCGGCACCTACGAACGGGCGGCCGAGGTCAGCCGGCCGCTGCTCGCCGCGCTGCCGCCGCTGCTGGTGCTCCGCGCCGCCGAGTGGGACAGCCCGTGGCTCGGCGTGCTGTCCGACGCCGTCGTGCGCGAGGCGCCCGGCCAGGACGCGGTGGTCGACCGGGTGCTGGACCTGCTGCTCGTCGCGGTGCTGCGGGCGTGGTTCGCGCGGTCCGAGGACCGCGCGCCCGGCTGGTACCGCGCCGAGGCGGACCCGGTGGTGGGCGCGGCGTTGCGGC
>CAXUNA010000357.1:0-4675 GCA_964252095.1 uncultured Jatrophihabitans sp.
GACGGCGGCGGGCGGGCGGCCGCGCGGGCGACGCTGGCGGCGTGACCGCCGCGACCACCGATCGGTCCCGGCGCGGCCGGTGGGGGCGGCTCGGCTCCGTGGTCGGGTGGCTCGGGATCGCGGGCGGCGCCGTGGGTGTCGTGGCCCGCACCGTGCGGGTCGAGTGGCAACCGGCCGTCGTGGCGGCGGCGTTCGCCCCGTGGCTCGCGGTACCCGCACTCGTGGGCGTCGGCGTGCTGGTCCGGCGACGGGCGTGGGCGGGCGTCGTCGTCGGCCTCGCCGTCGTGGTGTGGACGGTCGCGACGCAGGTCCCGCTCGTCGTCGCGCAGACGCCGCGGGCCGGCGTCGGCTGGACCGTGCTGCAGGCGAACCTCGGCGTCGGCCGGGCCGACGCGGGTGCCCTGGTGGGGCTGGTCCGCGACCACCACGTCGCGCTGCTCACCGTCGACGAACTGACGCCCGACGCACTGGACCGCCTCACCGCGGCGGGGCTCGACCGACTGCTCCCCCACCGGTTCGCCGTGCCCTTCCGAGGCGGCGCAGGAACCGGGATCTGGAGTGTCGAGCCGCTCACGGACCTCGACCGGATCGACGATTTCTCCTTCGAGTTGCTGCGTGCAACGGTCACGCCGCGCGGTGCGGCGCCGGTACGGATCGTGGCGGTCCACCTGCTGCCACCGTGGCCGTACCCGTCACGGACGTGGACCGCGGAGCTCCGCCGGGTACCTGCTCTGCTCGACGGATCGGCCGGCGGCGCCGCCGTGGCGAGCGGCGACTTCAACGCCACGCTGGACAACCCCCGGTTCCGGGCGCTGCTCCACGCCGGTCTGCACGACGCCGCCGAGCAGGCGGGGGCCGGCTACCGGCCGACGTACCCGACCGACAGAGGGGTTCCGCCGTTCCTCACCCTCGACCACGTGCTCGCGAGGGGCGCCGACGCCTCCCGTGCCGAGACGGTCGCCCTGCCGGGTTCGGACCACCGCGGCCTGCTGGTCACGCTGCGGGTTCCGCCGGCGCGCGGGCCGGCCGGCGGGCCGGTGCCCGCTCGGCCCGCACCGGGGTGACCGGAACCGCCAGCAGGGGGAAGACCGCGACGAGGACGAAACCCAGGGCGTACCGGCTGTCCCCGATCACGGCTGCGAGCAGCGGTGGGGTGAGGACGGCAGCGACGTTCTGCGCGGTGTTCTGCACACCGAGCGCCCGACCCGACCACTCCCGGCCGGCGATCTCGGCCACCGAGACGAAGGCCAGGCCGTTGTCGGCGACGGTGACCACCGCGCCCAGTCCGAACCCGGCGATCACGAACCACGCTCCGGTCGCGGCGCCGACCGCGACGAGCAGCATCAGCCCGGCGCTGACGACCGCGAGTTGCCGGATGGGCCGCAACCGGCTGCCGACGCGGTCGGACCAGACGCCCGCCACGATGCGACCCGCCGCGCCGGCGAGCTGGAACCCGAACACCACCCGGCCGGCGGCGGCCGCGTCCCAGTGCCGCGCGCCGACCAGGTACGCGAGCGTGAACCCCGCGACCGCGAACTGCGGCACCACCAGCAACGCGCTGGTGAGGTGGACGCGGACGAGGACGCGCGACCCTCGGTACGGCGACGCGGGAGGTGCGGACGCGGCCACCTGTTCCGGGCGGGCGGGGTCGACGACCAGGGTGGCCACGCCCAGCGCCGCGAGCCCGCACAGCAGCGCCGGGAACAGCAACGCGAGCGCCGGGCCGTGGTCCCGGGCGAGCGACGGCAGCACCAGCGCCGCGATCGCCACGCCGAGCGGTTGGGACGTCTGACGCACGCCCATCGCGAGGCCGCGCTGCTGCGACGGGAACCAGCCCATGATCATCCGGCCGCTGGCGGCGAACACCGAGGCGCCCGCCGCTCCCGCGAACACCAGCACGGTGCCGAGGGCGACGGCGCCGGGCAGCAGCGGCACCAGCGCGAGCAGGACGGCGGCGAGCCCCACGCCGCTCGCGATCACACCGCGCTCACCCCACCGGTCGGCCGCGGCCCCCCAGAGGATCAACGTGGCCAGCAACCCCGCGACCGGCGTCGACACCAGGACACCGGCCGCGAACGGACCCTGACCCGTGCCGCGCAGCGCCGGCAGGAGCATCGGGATGCCGTACACGAACGTGCACGTCGACGCCTGGGCGAACGTGCCGACGGCGAGGATCACCCACCGCTGTCCCTGACGCACCGGGTGAGCCTAACCCGCGATCTCACGTGTCGGGAACTGCGTCCCACCAGATGAGACGACCGACCGACCGGTCAGACGGGACGGTCGTCGACCGGTCGGTCGTAGAACAGCCGCTCCACGACCTCGCGGGCGTGCCGGGTCACGCGGCGGTACTCGTCGACCACCACACCGGGGTCGCCGTCGGGGGTGTCGGTGTCGACCGCGAGCAGCCCCAAGACCGGGCCGCTGGTCGGGACCTCGTCGCCCGGTGCGTCACGGACCAGCCGGACCGCGTTGCGCACGCGGGTCGCCAGCCGCCACGCGGTCGCCAGCACGTCGGCGTCGTCGCGCTCGATGAGGTCGGCCCCCACCGCCGCCTCGAGCGCGGCCAGGGTCGAGGTCGTCCGCAGCCCGGGAACCCGTGCACCGTGCAACAGTTGCAGCAGCTGCACCGTCCACTCGACGTCGGACAGACCGCCACGGCCGAGCTTGGCGTGCAACGCCGAGTCGGCGCCGCGCGGCAACCGCTCGGACTCGACCCGCCCCTTGATCCGGCGGATGTCGACGATCTGCTCGGCGTCCAGCCCCTGCGCGCGGTACCGGACCGGATCGATCAACGAGCTGAACCGCTCGCCCAGCGCGGCGTCGCCGGCGATCGGGCGCGCCCGCAGCAGCGCCTGCGCCTCCCACAACTCGGCCCAGCGCTGGTAGTAGACCGCGTAGGACCGCAGCGAGCGCACGACCGGACCGTCGCGACCCTCCGGACGCAGGTCGACGTCCAACTGCACCGCGGGATCGGGCGACGGTGAGGACAGCAGGCGCCGCACCGTCCCGGCCACGCTGAGGCCCCATGCGACCGCCTCGGAATCCTTCTCCTCGCCGTCGACGACGAACAGCACGTCGGCGTCCGAGCCGTACCCGGTCTCGCGGCCGCCGAGACGGCCCATGCCGATCACGGCGAACGGGCGCGCCGGTTCGCCGACGTGTCGTAGCGCCACCGACAGCGCGGCCTGCACCGTCGCGTCGGTGACGTCGGCGAGCGCTCGCCCGACCGCCTCGACGTCGAGGAGCCCGAGCAGGTCGGCGAACGCGATGCGCAGCAACTCCACCCGCCGCAGGCCACGGACGACGCCGACCGCCTCGACGCCGTCGTCGCCGGACTGCTGCCGCAGGGCGGCGTCGGAGAAGTTGACGACCAGGTCGGACCAGCCGCGCGGCACGAGGTCGGCGTCGTCGGCGAGCAACCGCAACGCCTCCGGCGCCCGGACCAGCATCGCGGCGGCGTACCGGCTCGCGCCGAGGACGAACGCCAGGCGCGAGGCGACCTTGCCCTCGTCGCGCAGCAACCGCAGGTACCAGGGGGTGGTGCCGAGCGCGTCCGACACCTGCCGGTACGCGAGCAGCCCGGAGTCGGGATCAGGGGCGTCGGCGAACTCCCGCAGCAGCACCGGCAGCAACGCCCGCTGGATCGACGCCGTGCGCGACACCCCGCGCGTCAACGCCTCGAGGTGACCCAGGGCCTGCTCCGGCCGCGCGAACCCGAGCGCCGCCAGCCGGGCGGCCGCCTTGTCCTTCGACAGTCGCACCTCCTCGCGGGGCAGGCGGGCGACCGATTCCAGCAACGGCCGGTAGAACAACCGCTCGTGCAGGCGGCGCACCTCGCGCGCGTGCAGGGCCCACTCGGCGTCGAACACGGCCACGGCGTCGCCGCGGTCGTCAGGACGGAAGCCCATGGCCCGTGCGAGACCGCGCTTGGCGTCGTGCCGCGCGGGCACGGTGTGCGTGCGCTGCATCCGCCACAGCTGCAGGCGGTGTTCGGCGACGCGGAGGAATCCGTAGGCGTCGGCGAGGGAAACGGCGTCGTCACGACCGATGTAGCCGCCGTCGCGCAGGGCGTTGAGCACCTCGAGGGTCGCTCGGGCGCGCAACGTCTCGTCGGTGCGGCCGTGCACCATCGCCAGCAGCTGGACGACGAACTCGACGTCGCGCAGGCCGCCCGGCCCGAGCTTGATCTCCCGGGGTGCGACCTCGGACGGCAGGTGCGCGACCACCCGGCGACGCATCGCCCGCACGTCCTTGACGAAGTCAGGACGCTCGGAGGCACTCCACACCAGCGGGGACACCAGGTCGGAGTACGCGTGGCCGAGCTTGTCGTCACCGGCCGCGGGTCGCGCCTTCAACAACGCCTGGAACTCCCACGTGCTGGCCCAGCGGCCGTAGTAGGCCGCGTGCGAGGCGAGCGTGCGCACCAGCGGGCCGTCGCGACCCTCGGGACGCAACGCGGCGTCGACCTGCCAGGCCGCAGCACCGGCGACCCGCATCATCGCGGCGGCGAGCCCGCGCGCCCCCCCGCGGGCGGCTTAGGGGTCGCCCGGCTCGCCGTGGAGTTCCGCCGCGACTTCCGCAAGGACGTCGTGATCGACATGGTCTGCTACCGGCGGCGCGGCCACAACGAGGCCGACAACCCGTCGTTCACGCAGCCGTTGATGTACGACAT
>CAXUNA010000358.1:0-4665 GCA_964252095.1 uncultured Jatrophihabitans sp.
GCGCGGGCGGGGGGGGGGGGGCGGGGGGGGGGCGCCACCGCCCCCCCGCCACCGACCACCGCGCCGGCCACGGCCCCCGGCAGCGCGGCCAGCGGCGGGTAGATCAGCAGGGCGACCAGCGGGCCGTTCCCCACCACCAGCGGCGTGACGGCGGTGGCCGCGAGACCCGCCCCGCCCACCGCCCCGAGTCCGAATCCGCGCAACGCGGTCGACGGCGACGACATGCTGCTAGTTGAACACGTTCAAAACGGTGGTGTCCAGTGCAGATGTCGCGACCGTCGCGGGTGATCCCCTACGGCCGTCCGGCGTGGGGCACGTCGACGCGGGTCGACAGCAGCCGGCCCTCCCGGGCGGCTGCGCGGGCGTGCTCGTCGAAGTCGGGTGCCGAGGACAGGTAGAGCGTCCGGCCGTCGGCGCCGCCGAGCATGCACGCGAACACCCCGGCGTCCGCGACCACCTGGTCGAGGATCTCGCCGCCCTCGGCCACCCGCAGGGCGCGACCGTGCAGCGCGTCCGCGATCCACAGCGCACCCTCGGCGTCGAGCCCGCAGCCGTCCGGGGCGACCGCGAGTTCGCCGAGCGCCTCGCCCAGCGCGCGGGCCGTCGGCAGCTCGCCGAACTCCGCCCACGTACGCCGTGGCCCGAGCGAGCCGTCGGCGGCGATGTCGAACGCGCTGATCCGGTTGCCGAACGTCTCGTCGACGAGCAGCACGCCGTCGTCGGTGATGACGCTGCCGTTGGGGAACCAGAGCTCGTCGGCCACCTGCGTCACGGTGCCGTCCGGGTCGACCCGCAGCAGCACGGTGGGGGCGACGTCGGCACCGCCCATGAGGTCGAAGCCGAAGTTGCCGACGTACGCCCGGCCGACGGCGTCGACCACCATGTCGTTGGGGTGGCCGGTGACGTGCGCGTCGAGGTCGGCGTGCGTGACGAGGGTGCCGTCCGGCTCGCGGCGCAGCAGCCGGGCATCGCGCATCGAGACCACGAGCAACCGGCCGTCGGGGAGCCAGCCGAGCCCGGACGGCTGCGCCGGGACCTCCGCCTCGACCCGCAGGTCGGAGCCGTCCTCGGCCGCCGACAGCACGCGGTACGTGTAGAAGTCGACGAACCAGATCCGGCCCTCGTGCCAGCGGGGGCACTCGCTGTACGCGAGTTCGTCGACGACGACGGTCAGATCTCGAGCCACGGTGCTCTCCCTGCTGACGGGGTCGGCCTCAGGCCAACCCGCCCAGCCACCGCGGTCGCGGTGGCAGTGTTGCTCCTTGCAACGATCGTCGTCGCAGCGCGACGGTGGTGCCCACCGCGCCGGCGGCGAGCCCGAGGCCGAGACCGGCGAATGCGCCGACCCGCGCGGCCTTGCGGCCGGAGCGGAAGTCGCGGATCTCCCAGCCGCGGCGGCGCGCTTCGTCGCGCAGTGCGGAGTCGGGGTTGACGGCCACCGGGTGCCCCACGGCCGCGAGCATCGGCAGGTCGTTCACCGAGTCGGAGTAGGCGGAACAGGCGGCGAGGTCGAAGCCCTCGAGCAGGGCCAGGGCGGTGACCGCCTCGGCCTTCGCCTCGCCGTGCAGGACGTCGCTCACCAGCCGGCCGGTGTAGACGTCGCCCTCGCTCTCGGCGACCGTGCCGAGGGCGCCGGTGAGGCCCAGCCGTTCGGCGATGACCCGCGCGAGATCGGCGGGGGTGGCGGTGACGAGGTACACCGGCTCGCCGCGGTCGAGGTGCATCCGCGCGAGGTTGAGGGTGCCGGAGTAGATCTTGTCGGCCATCGCCTCGTCGTAGATCTCCTCGCCGAGGTCCTTGATCTCCTGCACCGACTTGCCGGCGACGAACGCCAGCGCGTTGTCCCGCGCGTTGTGCATGTCGTCGTGCGACTCCCCGCCGACCCGGAACCGCACCTGCTGCCACGCGAACCGGCGCAGGTCCTTGGTGGTGAAGTACTTCCGGGCCGCGAGGCCGCGCGCGAGGTAGTAGATCGAGGCGCCGACCATCATCGTGTTGTCGCAGTCGAAGAACGCGGCGGCGGTGCCGGCGGGCGCCGGCCCGGAGGTCTCGGCGGAGGGGTCGGGCACCGGGGGGTGCTGGTCGGCCGGACTCACTCCGCGAACCTATCGCCCCCGACTGAGGCCGCCGCTCAGCGAGTCGGGGTACAGGAGCCGAGCGAGATCCCGATGACACTCACACCGCACGAACCCACCGACAGGATCGGTGAGGCCGAGGCCGGGGCGTTCGGAGTCCTCGACGCGGATCCGGTCGAGGTCGGGGTGGACTTCGTGGCGGTACCGGGCGTCGTGGCGCCGGCCGTGGTGGACGGTCCGGCCGGCCCTGTCGTCGCACCGCCGCCGGGGTTCGAGCCGGTCGGACCCGAGGTGGGCGCGGACGACGGTCGGCCGGGTGTGGAGGGAGTCGGCGCGGACGTCAGGCAGGCGGTCGGACCGAAGTCGTCGCGTGAGCGACGGCAGGTCTTGTCGGTGTAGTCCTGCTTCAACTGCTCCGCCCGCGTCAACCCGAGGCGGATCTCCGCGGCGGACGTCTCGGCCTGGCTCCGCGCCGCGGATCCGGCCGGGATGGCGCTGACAAGGGAATCGATCGCGTCACGCTGGCCGTTCGCCCACTGCACGACGAGAATGAGTCCGTCAGCGGCACCGCGATGGATGGCGTCGTCGCCGACCAGGGTCACACCCTTGTGGGTGTCGGTGTCGGCGGTCCGGAGGGTGTCGACGACGAGCTTGACCGTGGCGTCGGACAGGCCACCCGCGGCGGAGGTGCCGGTGCCGAGCGCCATCGACTGCGGCCGGGTGACCAGCTTCGTGGCTTCGTCCACGCGGGTGGAGGCATCGAGGAGCAGGGTGTGCCCCTTGTCGAGGTCGCTGCCCGAGAGCGAGACGTCGACGCTCTCGGCGGTGCGCTTGAGGCCGTACAGCGGATCGCCCGGCAGCGAGTGGGGGGCGAGCCAGGTGGCGCCACCGAGACCAAGGATGACGACGGCGGCACCGGCGACGAGGACGGTCATCGGGCGGGTGCGGATCGGGCGGCGGGCCGGGGCCGCGGAGGCCGACCGGCGGGCGGCCGGCTCGGCCTGCTTCCGCGGCGCGGTCTCCGTGCCCGGCTGCACGCCCTCGGCGACCAGCCGCGGGGCGACGGCGACCAGCTGGGCGCGCAGCTCGTCGCGGAACGAGGCGGACATCGTGGGCAGCTGCACGGTGGAACGCCCGGCGCCCACCGCGCGGAGGGCGGCGACGACCTTGACCGAAGCCGGATCGTCGAGGCGACGCGACGCGAACTGCATCAGCGCGCACCTGCTTCCGGTCGGAGGTCCCACGAACGCCCCCGACGCCCGGACCGTCCTGGACCGGACGGCGACCACTCCAACGACGCCACCAGCGGGTTGGAAACGGTACCGGCGGTAGCGATCTCGTCCGATCCCGCGACGCCTCCGGATCCGGTCACGCCGGGGGGGTTCACAGCGTGTCCCCGACGATCGTCGCGAGCTTGCGGACGGCCCGGTGCTGCAGGGCCTTGATGGCGCCGTCGTTCTTGCCCATGATCGCGGCGGTCTCCGACACCGAGAAGCCCTGCACGAACCGCAGCAGGACGCACTCGCGCTGATCGAGGTTGAGGGCGTCGACCGCGTCCATGAGCGCGGCGGAGGTGAGCGAGTCCAGCACCAGCGCCTCGGGCGTGGGCGGGCGCACGGTGCTCGTGGCGTGGTCGCCGACCAGGCCGATCTCGTCGGTCGTGCTCTCCAGCCGCGACCGGGCCGACTTGACGTGGTCGAGGATGAGGTTGCGGGCGATGGTCACCAACCACGCCCCGATGTCGCGGCCCTGGTAGGTGAACGTCCCGATCCGCCGCAGGGCGCGCAGGAACGTCTCGCTGGTGAGGTCCTCGGCGAGGCCGCGGTCGCCGACACGGTAGAAGACGTAGCGGAAGACGACGTCGGCGTACCGGTCGTAGATCAGCCCGAACGCCTCGCCGTCACCGTCGCGGGCCCGCTCGACGAGGCGCCAGACCTCGCGGTGGTCGTCCTCGACGGGTTCGTCGTCGTGCGAACCGCTCGCGTGCCGACCGGCGGTCGGGACCGGCTTGAGGTGACGCCGGCCCCGCCGGCCGGGTTCGTCGTCGTCGAGGTTGTGGGCCGAACTCGGCGCGACGAGGGCGTCGCGCACGGCGTCGCGGAGGGCGATGAGCGCGGTGCCGGGAGGCGGCAGGGCCACCCACACGGACGGGATGGTGCCCGGTCGGGGTGGGAGGCCGTACGCGCTGCTCGCGTGAGGCACGCCCGTCCTCTCTTCGCCGTCGGCCCGGCAGGCTCGGTGTTCCCGGAATCTACAAGCCCCGTCGGACATCCGGCCACCGGAAAGAGGTCGCTCGACCGAATTGTCCGAGGATCGGCATGGTCTCTCACGGAAGAGAAGTTGACACGCGAAGATGTTCGGGTGTCGGGCCACCGCGCGCGCCCGGTGGAGCGACGCGGCCGCCACCAGTAGCGTCCCGCGGATGGAGCCCGTCGCCGCGTGCCCGGGAGACCTGCTGCGCCGTGCCGCCGCGCGGTTCCCGGAGCGGACGGCGTTCGTCGAGGACGACCTCACCGTCACCTGGGCCGCGCTCGACGCGCAGGTCAGTGCGGCGGCCGCCGCGTTCGTCGGGGCGGGGCTGGTCCCCGGC
>CAXUNA010000359.1:0-4664 GCA_964252095.1 uncultured Jatrophihabitans sp.
CCAGCACCGCCCTGCGGCTGCTGCGCACGCTCGAGCACACCGGCTTCGTCTCCCACGAGAACGACGGCGCCTGGACGCCGGGGGCGCGGGCCATCGCGCTCGGCGCCACGGTGCTCGGCCGGGCCTCGCTGGTCCGGCTCGCCGAGCCCGCGCTGCAGCGGATCGTCGAGGCCACGGGCGAGACGGCGTACCTCATCGTGCCGGGGCCCGCCCACAGCGCGGTCTACGTCGCGATGGTCGAGGGCAGCCGGTCGGTGCGCCACGCGAGCTGGGTCGGCCGCTCGATCGACGCCGACGGGCTCGCGGTCGGCCGCGCCCTCGCCGGTGACGTCCCCGCCGGCGGCTACCTCGCCGAACGCGACCTGATCGAGCCCGACGTCACGGCCATCGCGGCCCCGGTCCCGCGGCCCGGTGGCATCGCCGGCGCGCTGAACCTGCTCGGCCCCACCTACCGGATCGACGAGGCGGCCATGCACGAGTACGGCCGGATCGTCGCCCGCGAGGCGGCCGCCGTCGGCCGGCTGTTCGGGATCGACCTGCTCACCCATCCCAACCCTGGACCGGGATCAGCCCGATGACCACCCACCACCATCACCTTGGAACCGGAGACCGATGATCACCTTCGACGCCGTCACCAAGCGGTACCCGGACGGAACCGTCGCCGTCGACGGCCTGGACGTGGTCGCCCCCAGCGGCCAGATCACGGTCTTCGTCGGCCCGTCCGGCTGCGGCAAGACCACCAGCCTCCGGATGATCAACCGGATGATCGACCCGTCGTCGGGCACGATCAGGATCGACGACAAGGACGTCCTGTCCGTCTCGCCGCCGACGTTGCGCCGCGGCATCGGCTACGTCATCCAGCACGCCGGGCTGTTCCCGCACCGCACGGTGCTCGACAACATCGCCACCGTGCCGTTCCTCGTCGGCACCAAGAAGCAGACCGCCCGTGCTCGGGCGATGGAGCTGCTCGAGCAGGTCGGGCTCGACCCGGCGTTCGCCAAGCGCTACCCGGCGCAGCTGTCCGGCGGTCAGCAGCAGCGCGTCGGCGTCGCCCGTGCGCTCGCGGCCGACCCGCCCGTGATGCTCATGGACGAGCCGTTCAGCGCCGTCGACCCCGTGGTCCGCGAGCAGCTGCAGAACGAGTTCCTGCGGCTGCAGGAGGATCTCGGCAAGACGATCGTGTTCGTCACCCACGACATCGACGAGGCCATCAAGCTCGGCGACCAGGTCGCGGTGCTGCGGGTCGGCGGCAAGCTCGCCCAGCTCGCCACGCCGGCCGAGCTGCTCGCCCGCCCGGCCGACCCGTTCGTCGCGGGCTTCGTCGGCCGTGACCGCGGCTACCGGGCTCTGGGCTTCGCCCGCGCCGGGACCTTCCCGGTCGACGAGGAGCCCTCGGTCGTCCTCGGCTCGCCGCTGCGCGCGGCGGCCGGAGCCGCCACCGACGGCTGGATCCTGGTCGTCGACCGCAAGGGCGCCCCGCAGGGCTGGCTGGCGCTGGCCGGTGTGGGCGACAGCGGCCTGTCGGGCGACGTCACCCCCGAGCTGCTGAACCTCGGCGGCACGCTCGCCGGCGAGGACGCCACGCTGCGCGAACTGCTGGACTCGGCGCTGTCGTCGCCGTCGGGACGCGGCGTGGTGGTCGACGCCGACGGCCGGCTGCGCGGTTCGGTACTCGCCCGCGACGTCCTCGCCCGCATCGAGGCCGAGGCCGACGCCCACCGCAGCGAGCGGGCCGGCGCGCCGTCGCTGGCGAAGGAGGTGGGGTGATGTACCTCGCCGAGGTGAGCTCCTCGCCGTGGGAGCTGTTCGGCTACTACGGCGACCACGTGAGCCAGGTGAGCGGCTGGTTGTGGTCGCACGCGTGGCTGTCGCTGCTGCCGGTCGTCATCGGGCTGGTGCTGTCGTTGCCGTTGGGCTGGCTCGCGAACCGGTACAAGTGGGTCTACCCGCCGATGGTGTCGATCGCCGGTCTGCTCTACACGATCCCGTCGATCGCGCTGTTCGTCGTCATGCCGTCGCTGCTCGGCACCCAGGTGCTCGACCCGCTCAACGTCGTCGTGGCGCTCGCGATCTACACGCTCGCGCTCATGGTGCGGGTGGTCGCCGACGGCCTCTCCGCCGTGCCCGCCGACGTCGCGCAGGCCGCCACCGCGATGGGATACACCCGGTTGCAGCGGGTGATCCGGGTCGAACTGCCGATCGCGGTGCCCGTGATCACGGCCGGCCTGCGGGTCGCGGCCGTCGCGAACGTCAGCATGGTCGCGATCGCGGGGACGATCGGCGTCGCGAACCTCGGCCAGCTGTTCACCAACGGCTTCCAGCTCTCGACGGACGGCCCGTACTACCCGCCCATCGCGCTCGGCATCGTGCTGTGTGTGCTGCTGGCGCTGGTGTTCGACGCCATCATCGTGCTCGGCAACCGAGCGGCGACCCCGTGGCGACGGGCGGTGGCCGCGCGATGATCTCGCTGTCCGCCACGTGGAAGTGGCTCAACGACCCCCTGAACTGGCAGCAGAACGCGACCGGCCCGGGCATCCCCGCGCAGCTGCTCAGCCACCTGCTCTACTCCGTGCTCGCGCTCGCCATCGCCGCGGTGATCGCGGTGCCGATCGGCCTCGCCATCGGCCACGGCCGCCGCGGCAGCTGGCTGGTGTCCGGCGCGAACGCGTTGCGGGCGCTGCCCACCACCGGCCTGCTGATCCTGCTGTACGTGATCATCGCGCCGCACATCCAGGGCCGCGGCGTGAAGGTCTACCTCATCCCGACCGAGATCGTGCTGGTGCTGCTCGCCATCCCGCCCCTGCTCGCCAACACGTACGCGGGCATCCAGAACGTCAGTGTCTCGGTCCGTGACGCGGCGAAGGGCATGGGCATGACCGGCTCGCAGGTGCTGTGGCGGGTCGAGGTGCCGAACGCCCTGCCCCTGATGTTCTCGGGTCTGCGGGGCGCCACGCTGCAGGTCATCGCCACGGCGACCGTGGCGGCGTACGTCGGGCTCGACGGCCTCGGCCGCTACGTCTACGACGGCCTGAGCCAGCGCGACTTCCCGCAGATGGTCAGCGGCGGTCTGCTGGTGGCGATCCTCGCGCTGCTCGTCGACTTCGTGCTCGCCATGATCCAGCGCTTCACGGTGTCACCCGGTGTCACCGGCCGGCGGACCCGGACCAGGCGCCGCCGGGTCGCGCCCGACGCCCGCTCCGCGGCCGTCGAGGAACTGGAGGCCGTCCCCGCCTGACCGACGACGTCCCGATCTCTCCACCGCACCAGATCCGACCCTGCACATCCGACAACCAGGAGTACTGAGATGAAGCGCATCCACCTCGCGGCCGCGGCGGGCATCGCTGCCACCGCGCTGGCCCTGACCGCCTGCGGTTCCGCCGGCAGCAGCGGCACCGAGAGCGGCGCGGCCGGGGCGTCCGGCACCGTCGCCAGCAAGCTGATCATCGGCGGCCCGCCCGAGTTCCAGACCCGCGTCGACGGCGTCCCCGGCCTGGCCAAGACCTACGACGTCACCTTCCAGAGCTTCAAGGCGCTCGACGCCGGTGGCCCGCTGACGATCAACGCGCTGAAGAACGGCCAGATCGACGCCGGTGACATCTTCACCACCGACCCCTCGATCGCCGCGAACAACTTCGTCGTCCTGGAGGACCCGAAGAACCTCTACGCGGCGCAGAACGTCCTACCGCTGGTGAACAAGGCCAAGGTCACCCCGGGCGTCACCGCCACCCTCAAGGCGGTGTCGGACGTCATCACCACCGACGACCTGGTCTCGCTCAACGAGAAGGTCATCACCGAGAAGCAGGACCCGGCCGCGGTGGCCAAGGCGTTCCTGGCGTCGAAGAGTCTCGACACCAAGGGCACGCAGGCCTCGGGCGCCACGCTCGTCGTGGGCTCGGCGAACTTCCAGGAGAACGTCACGCTCGCCGAGATCTACGCGCAGGCGCTGCAGGCGCAGGGCGCGACGGTCACGACCAAGCTCAACATCGGCAGCCGCGAGACCTACATCCCGGGCCTCGAGGACGGGTCGATCGACCTCATCCCCGAGTACAGCGGCGTGCTGCTGCAGTACTTCGACAAGACCGCCACCGCCGAGATCAGTGACGACGTCTATGCCGCGCTGACCGGTTCCGGCACCAAGGTGCCGTCGACGCTGCAGGTGCTCGACCAGTCGCAGGCCCAGGACAAGGACGCGATCGTCGTGACCAAGGAGACGGCCGACAAGTACGGGCTGAAGTCGATCGCGGACCTCGCCAAGACGTCCTGACCCGTCCCGTTCCGCACGTCCCCGTCGGCCCCGGATCAGCAGCTGACCTGCTGCTGATTCCGGGGCCGTTCGGGTCCGTCCTGGCCGTTAGGGTGGGGCCATGCCGCTGTCCGACCACGCCCGTTGGCGTGTCGCGCTGCGCACCGTGGGGACGGTCGTGGCCGTCGCGTCGGCCGTCGTCGCCATCTGGTTGATCGCCCGCGGCGACGACTCCCGGACCGTCCAGATCGGCGTCATCGTCGGTCTCTGGGCCGCTCTGCTCGGCTCGGCGACGCTGTTCGGCACGCGCCGCGCCTCCTCCGGTGGCGAGGGGCTGCGTCCGGGCGACCTCGACCGGGTCGTCGAGGCCTCCAGCCTCGCCGCCCGCGGCGTCGCGCGGCACGCGGCGGAGGAGGCGGCC
>CAXUNA010000360.1:0-1778 GCA_964252095.1 uncultured Jatrophihabitans sp.
CGCCGCGCGGGTCGGGGCACTTGCCGCGGCGGTCGCCCTGCGGTGGCTCGACGACGACCCCACGGCGGGCGGCACGCTCGAGGGTTCGTACGAGCTGCGGCGAGGAGGGGTCGGACCACGTCGTCGCGGCCGGCGACCGCATCCCGAGTGCAGTTGCCGGGCGGCGTGGGGCTGACGGTGGCCGAACCGGGTCCGCCGCCGTCCACCCGGGGGTGTCCCCACGGCGGCCGGGAGCGCGGCGAGGCAGAATGGACGGCGTGGCCTCCCGAAGGAACGTGCGGCATCAACGGTGAGTGACATCCCCCAGCGGGGAGCGCGCACGGCCCGACTCGCATCGCTGCCCCTCGGCGCCGCCGGCCGCTCGGCGGTCGGTCTCGGCCGCCGGCTCGCGGGCCAGTCCGCCGACACCGTCAACGCCGACATCCAGGCGCGCACCGCCGAGCAGATCTTCGCCGTCCTCGGCGAGCTCAAGGGCGGTGCGATGAAGTTCGGGCAGGCGCTCTCGGTCTTCGAGGCGGCGCTGCCCGAGGAGAACGCGGCGCCCTACCGCGAGGCGCTCACCAAGCTGCAGGAAGCCGCGCCGCCGATGAGCGCGCAGGTCATGCACCGCGTGCTGGACGAGCAGTTCGGCCGGTCGTGGCGCACCCGCTTCGCCGAGTTCGACGACACCCCCGCCGCCGCCGCGAGCATCGGCCAGGTGCACAAGGCGACGTGGAAGGACGGCCGCGCCGTCGCGGTCAAGATCCAGTACCCGGGCGCCGGCCCGGCGCTCATGGCCGACTTCGCCACCCTCGCCCGGCTCGCCCGGCTGTTCGGGCGGTTGTCCCCCGGCATCGACGTCAAGCCGCTGCTCACCGAACTGCGCGACCGGGTAGCCGAGGAGCTGGACTACACGCTCGAGGCCGACGCCCAGCGCGCGTTCGCCACGGCGTACGAGGGCGACGAGGACATCCTGGTGCCGCGCGTCATCGCGAGCGCGCCGAAGGTCGTCGTCAGCGAGTGGATCGACGGCACGCCGCTCGCCCACGTCATCGCCGGCGGCACCCAGCCCGAGCGTGACCGCGCGGGCTACCTGCTGGCGCTGCTGCACTTCGGGGCGCCGCAGCGGGCTCACATGCTGCACGCCGACCCGCACCCCGGGAACTTCCGGATCATGGCCGACGGCCGGCTCGGGCTGATCGACTACGGCGCGGTCTCCCGGATGCCGCACGGCACACCGCGCTCGCTCGGGGCGCTGACGCGGTACACGGTCGACGGTGACGTCGAGGCGATGATGCGGCTGATGACACGCGAGAAGTTCGTCCGTCCGGGCGTCAAGGCCGACCCCGACGCGATCCTCGGGTACCTGCGCCCGATCCTCGACCCGCTCGCGGTGCCCGAGTTCACGTTCACCCGCGAGTGGATGCGCGGCCAGGCGGCACGGATCGGCGATCCCCGCAGCGAGGAGGCGCGGGTCGGCCGCAGCCTCAACCTGCCGCCGGACTACCTGCTCATGCACCGCGTCACGCTCGGCTCGCTCGGCATCCTCTGCCAGCTCGGGTCGACCGCGCCGTACCGCGGCATCGCCGAGCGCTGGTACCCCGGCTTCGCCGACCCCGACGGCGACGGCTGACCCTCCGGCCCACCCGGGATGATCGCGACCCCCTGTCGAGTGGTCACCTCCCGCGTCGAGTGGTCGGAAGAAGCCGACCATGCGGCGCTCGACGTGCCGACTCGGCCGGGGTCGGAGGGCGGGACGGACCCCGGGGACGACGAAGGCCCGGACGTCTCCGTCGAGA